>NZ_JBJZOM010000007.1:0-276916 GCF_047200695.1 Streptomyces callyspongiae | reverse complement strand
CTCCACCGTATCAGAGGTTTTTCATCCCGATGACCGGTCCGATTTCCGCTGAACACCACGGTCCTTCGGGCGGAACCCGTTTCCCGTCGCGGTGGAGCCGTAAACGTACTGGAGCGAGGCGCCGCGATGCAAATCGGGGCGCCTCGCTCCTCGTTGACGTCACACGTCCACGACCACCGGCAGGATCATCGGACGCCGCCGGTAGGTGTCGGACACCCACCGTCCGACCGCCCTGCGCACCAGCTGCTGGAGCTGGTGCGGTTCGGCCACACCGTCCTGGGCCGCCTTGCCCAGGGCCTCCTCGATCTTCGGGACGACGGCACCGAAGTCGGACTCGTCGATGCCGGACCCCCGGGCATGGATGTGGGGGCCGCCCACGATCTTGCCGCTGCTGCTGTCCACCACCACGAAGACGGAGACGATGCCCTCGTCCCCGAGAATCCGACGGTCCTTCAGCGAGGACTCGGTGACATCGCCGACCGAGAGCCCGTCGACGTAGACATAGCCGGCCTGGACCTTCCCGCTGATCTTCGCGCGGCCCTCGACGAGGTCGACGACCACGCCGTCCTCGGCGATCACCACACGGTCCCGCGGGGTGCCGGTGAGCGCACCCAGTTCGGCGTTCGCCCGGAGGTGGCGCCACTCGCCGTGCACCGGCATCAGGTTCTTCGGCCGGCAGATGTTGTAGAAGTACAGCAGCTCGCCGGCCGAGGCGTGGCCCGAGACGTGCACCTTCGCGTTGCCCTTGTGCACCACGTCGGCACCCCACCGGGTCAGGCCGTTGATCACGCGGTACACCGCGTTCTCGTTGCCCGGGATCAACGACGACGCCAGGATGACGGTGTCCCCGTCGACGATGCGGATCTGGTGGTCCCGGTTGGCCATCCGGGAGAGCGCCGCCATGGGCTCGCCCTGCGAGCCGGTGCACACCAGCACCACCTCGTCCTCCGGAAGGTCGTCGAGCGCCTTGACGTCGACGAGGAGACCGGCGGGGACGTTCAGGTAGCCGAGATCCCGCGCGATGCCCATGTTGCGGACCATCGACCGACCGACGAAGGCCACTCTGCGGCCGTACTCGTGCGCGGCGTCCAGGATCTGCTGGATGCGGTGCACGTGGGAGGCGAAGCTCGCCACGATGATGCGTTTCTGCGCGCCGGCGAACACCTGGCGGATGACCTGGGAGATGTCCCGCTCCGGCGGGACGAATCCGGGCACCTCCGCGTTGGTGGAGTCGGACAGCAGCAGGTCGATGCCCTCCTCCCCCAGTCGGGAGAAGGCCCGCAGGTCGGTGAGCCGGCCGTCCATCGGGAGCTGGTCCATCTTGAAATCACCCGTGTGGACCAGCAGGCCCGCGGGGGTGCGCACAGCGACGGCCAGGGCGTCCGGGATCGAGTGGTTCACCGAGACGAACTCGCAGTCGAACGGCCCGATGCGCTCCCGATGGCCCTCGCTCACCTGGAGCGTGTACGGCCGGATGCGGTGCTCCTGAAGCTTCGCCTCGATGAGGGCCAGCGTGAGCTTGGAGCCGATCAGTGGAATGTCCGGCTTCTCGCGCAGCAGGTAGGGGACACCGCCGATGTGGTCCTCGTGCCCGTGGGTGAGCACGATGCCCTCGATGTCGTCCAGCCTGTCCCGGATCGAACTGAAGTCCGGCAGGATCAGGTCGATGCCGGGCTGCTCCTCCTCGGGGAAGAGCACGCCGCAGTCGACGATGAGCAGGCGTCCGCCGAACTCCAGAACGGTCATGTTGCGGCCGATCTCGCCCAGGCCGCCGAGCGGGGTGACGCGGAGGCCGCCCTCGGGGAGCTCCGGCGGAGGGCCGAGCTCGGGGTGCGGATGACTCAAAGGACTCTCCTCACCACTCGCGCCACGCGCCCCTCCAGGGCACGTGGCGCGAGCGATATGTGTGCACTTGCAGATGAGTTCGTCGGTATGCAGTTGTGAAGTCTGTGACTAGAGGTGTACCCCACCCGCGGCAAGATCGTGCCTGAGCTGGTGCGTCTCCTCGGGCGACAACTCGACGAGGGGCATCCGCAGCGGACCGCCGGGATGGCCCTGCAGGGCGAGCGCGGCTTTGCAGGTGATGACGCCCTGGGTACGGAACATCCCGGTGAAGACCGGGAGCAGCTTCTGGTGGATCTCGGTGGCCTTGACGACGTCGCCGCTGACATGGGCCTCCAGCATGGCGCGCAGCTCGGGTGCGACCAGGTGGCCGACGACCGAGACGTACCCCACGGCCCCCACGGACAGCAGCGGGAGGTTGAGCATGTCGTCACCGCTGTACCAGGCCAGACCGCTCGTCGCGATGGCCCAGCTGGCCCGCCCGAGGTCGCCCTTGGCGTCCTTGTTGGCGACGATCCTGGGGTGCTCGGCGAGCCGGACGAGAGTCTCGGTGTTGATCGGGACACCGCTTCGCCCGGGGATGTCGTAGAGCATCACCGGCAGATCGGTGGCGTCGGCGATGGCGGTGAAGTGGCGGTAGAGCCCTTCCTGCGGCGGCTTGCTGTAGTAGGGCGTCACCGCGAGGAGGCCGTGGGCCCCGGCCTTCTCCGCCTCCCGGGCGAGTTTCAGGCTGTGTGCGGTGTCGTTGGTTCCGGCACCCGCGACGACGTGGGCGCGGTCTCCGACAGCTTCCGCGACGGCCTCCACGAGCCGGGCCTTCTCCGCATCGCTCGTGGTGGGGGACTCGCCGGTGGTTCCGTTGACGATCAGCCCGTCGTTGCCGGCGTCGACCAGATGGACGGCGAGCTGCTGGGCGCCGTCGACGTCGAGCGCGCCGTCCGCGGTGAACGGCGTGACCATCGCGGTCAGGACCCGCCCGAAGGGCGTCTGCGGTGTGGAGGTCGGAGCCATGGGTCCCACGCTACTCGCAGCGGACGGCTGGTCGCGCCCTCGGGTGCGGACGAAAGGACACCGGCACTGCCTGCTCGGGGGTTCAGGCAGTGCCGGGTCCGTTCGTCCACAGTAGAGGAACTTCTCGAAACGGCGCAATACGGACACAGTGCGCCATCGCGGCGATCACCGGCGTACCCGCAGCTCCGGGACGGGCCACTGCCCCGGCGCACCTCCCCCACCGCGCCCCCCTTCCGCGTCAGGGCGCGACGCGCCCGTTCCTGTTGAAGGCCGCGTACGTCAGCGGCATCAGCTCCGCCCACCGGGCCTCCATCTGCTCGGCCACCATCTCGATCTCCCGCTGCGGGAACGACGGCGTCCTGGCCAGTTCGTGCTGGGTGCGCAGGCCGAGGAAATGCATGAGGGACCGGGCGTTGCAGGTGGCGTACATCGACGAGTACAACCCGACCGGCAGCGCCGCCCGAGCCACCTCACGGGCCACTCCGGCCGCCAGCATCTCCTGATAGGCCGCGTACGCCTGCTCGTAGGAACCCGTCAGGGCGTCGCCGACCAGGTCCAGCTGCTCCGACGTGCCCTCGACGAACTCGTACTTGCCGGGACGCCCCTGCTGCACCAGCTTGCGCGAGGCGTCGGGCACGTAGAAGACGGGCTGCAGCTCGCGGTACCTGCCGGACTCCTCGTTGTAGGAGTTGTGGACCACGACGCCCTCGGCGACGAAGTTGTGCCAGGGGCCCTCCACCGACAGGTCGAAGGTCTCTTCCTCGCCGTCGGGCGCCACCGCCACGATCTCGTCCGGCTCGGCGGGATCGCTCCCGGCTTCCGGCCCCTCCGGGCCGCGCCGCGCCCCGTCCGTCATGACGAAGTCGCCGACAGCGAGTTCGCCCGCCTTCCGCCAACCGTCCGGCGTGAGGATCGCGTGATCCGCGGAGCAGCGCAGCACGCCGTCGCCCGAGCGGGTCGTGAACGCCAGGAGCGGTTTCACACCGGAGGCGATCACGTCGACGACAGGTGTGCTCCGCGGCGTCAGCTCCTGCTCGTCGTAGCAGCGGACCCGGAGCGGCTGCCGCTCCGGGGCCCCCTGACGGCGCTGCCACTCGTGGTGGAGCTGCGCGACGGTGCTCGTCCGGAGGGAACCGTCCGCCCGGAGGAGGGCGATGCGGGTGTCTCCCGCCAGGCACCACCCGACCCGGTGCCGGTGGAACTCGCGGAAGACGAACAGTGGCGCGCTCACGAAGAAGGTCATCGAGTTGTGCTCGAAGGGGCTGCCGTGCCGGTCCCGCATCAGGTAGTTGATGAGGCCCTTGGACCGCTCCGGATCCTTCCGGAGCTCGTCCAGGGACTGCTCTCCCGCAGTCGAGACGCGAGCGGCCCACAGCACGTCGGTGTCGGCCGCGCTGTGCTTGACCAGCTCGACCGTCACGTCGCTGCGGAAGCGAGGACTGGGGGCTGCGGTGTCGGCTGCGGTGTCGGCTTCGGTCACCGGTGGTTCCTTCCACGTGCGTACCTCGCCGCTCGGTGGCAAGCGGCGGCGTTCAGCCTACGGGGAGCCGCCGACAGCACGGGCCGCCACACGCCCCGGCCGGCAGGTGCGGGGCCGGGGTGGCCGGGACGCAGGCGTCTCGTTAGTCTCACCGGCACAGAGATGACCACCCCGTGACCGAGGAATCGCCGTGCCCCTGAACTTCCTGACGACCGACCACGCTCCGGTCGAGCACGTCCTCGGCCCGGACCGCGCGCTCCCGTTCGAGGGGCGCACCGACAGACGTCGGCCCTACCGGATCGGGCCGTGGCGGGTGGCGGCATCTGCCGTCCTGCTGCTGCTGACGTCGTACGTGCTGATCTCGTCGCTGGTCCTCGCGTTGACGGGCCAGGCCTCCGGCGCCCTGGTGTTCGTGGGTGTGGCCGTCGTGACCGCCGCTCTCGCACTGCGACTGCTGCGCGTGGGCGTCTGGGTGAACCGGGACGGGCTGCGGCAGGTCGCCCTGTTCCACACGGTGACGCTGCGCTGGTCCGACGTGGGGGCGGTGCGCACGCGGCAGCAGCCGGTGAAGTGGCTGGGGCTGCCGCGCACGGTTCAGGGGCAGGCGCTGGAAATCGTGCGCAGCGGCGGCGGCGCGCCGCTGCGCTACGTACTCACCACGCACAACGCCGATTTCCTCAACCGTCCCGAGGCCTTCGACCGGGCGGCGGACGTCATCGAGGGGTGGGCCGCCGAGGCGCGCGCCCACGGGCAGGCGTCACGGCAGGACTGAGGTCCGTCGGCGGGCCCGGCACGTCGTCCGGACCCGCCGACGGGGTCACGCCTTCCCGGGCCACTCGTAGAAACCGCGCCCGCTCTTGCGGCCCAGGTGGCCCTGCTCCACCTTCTCGACGAGCAGCGCCGGCGGAGCGAAGCGCGGACCGAGTTCGCGCTCCAGGTAGCGGGCGATGCCGAGCCTGACGTCCAGACCGACGATGTCGGTGAGCTTCAGCGGGCCGGTGGGGTGTCCGTAGCCGAGGCTCATCGCGGCATCGACGTCCTCCGCGGAGGCGACACCCGACTCGACCATCCGAATGGCTTCCAGGCCGAGTGCGACCCCGAGCCGGCTGCTCGCGAAGCCGGGGGCGTCGTGCACCACCACCGCGGTCTTGCCGAGCTGTTCGACCCAGGCGACCGCGCGCTCCCGAAGCGCGTCCCCGGTGGCGGGGGCGAGGACGACCTCGACGAGTCTGCTGGCCGGAACGGGGTTGAAGAAGTGCAGGCCCAGTACGCGCTCGGGGTGGGCCAGTGCCTGGGCGAGGGTGTCCAGCGAGATGCTGCTGGTGTTGGAGGCGATGACCGTGCCCGCTGCCACCGCGTCCTCGACGGCGCGCAGGGTGGTCAGCTTGAGGTCCAGGTCCTCCGGCACGGCCTCGACGACGAGCCCGCAGCCCGACAGGTCCTCGTAGCGCGTCGCGGTGCGCAGTCTCTTCAGCAGCGGAGCCGGGTCGTCGATCTTTCCGCGGTCCGCGCTCGCCCTCATGGCGCGTTCGACGCGTCCGGCAGCGGCCGCGGCGGCGTCCGTGTCGCGCTCCAGCACCACGGCCTCGCTGCCGGCGAGCAGCAGGGCATGCGCGATGCCGGCCCCCATGCGTCCCCCGCCCACGACTCCGCAGACCTGCGGGAGTGCTGCGGGGAAAGCGGTGCGCGTTCCGGATTCCGTCATGTCCGTCCTCCTGTCGTCCCCGGCCACGGCGGTGTGGCCGTGCACGTCCGTTCCTATCGCACGGCGGAGGGCCCGCGGATGCCGGGGCGGAGGGCGCCCGGTGGACGGGCTGCGGCAGGACTCAGCCGGCCGGGGGCGTCCGTCCGTCGTGCAGCGCGATCGCCCGCTGCATGGCCTTGCGGGCACGCGGTGTGTCGCGGGCGTCGTGGTAGGCGACAGCCAGGCGGAACCAGGTGCGCCAGTCGTCCGGTTCACGCTCCGCCTCGGCCTTGCGCGCGGCGAACACGGCGTCGGCGGAGGCGCGGTCGATGCGGCCCGAGGGGGTGCGTTCCAGTTCGTCGACGGGCAGTCCGCCCTCGGCCTCGAGTTCGCGGGCGAGCCGGCCCGCGGAGCGCGCGAAGCGCGTGGTGTGCCAGAGGAACCACAGCCCGATGACCGGCAGCACCAGCACAGCGGCGCCGAGAGCGATCGTGACGGGTGTGCCCTGTTCGAGGAGCACCACACCGCGGCTGCCGACGAGCACGAAGTACACGACGAGCACGGCGGCGACCGCGGTGTAGGTGAGGCGTGCGCGCACCGGGCTCAGTCCAGATCCATGAAGGCGTCGAGCCCGTAGGTCAGGCCGGGCACGGAGACGACGCGCCGCACGCCGAGCAGCACGCCGGGCATGAAGGAGGAGCGGTTCATGGAGTCGTGGCGGAGGGTGAAGACCTCGCCCTCGTCGCCGAACAGGACCTCCTGGTGGGCGACGAGGCCCCGCAGGCGCACCGCGTGCACCGGCACTCCGTCGACGTCCGCACCGCGCGCACCGTCCAGGGCGGTGGAGGTCGCGTCGGGCTGCGGGCCGCATCCGGCTTCGCGGCGGGCGTCGGCGATCAGCTGCGCGGTGCGGGCCGCGGTGCCGCTCGGCGCGTCGGCCTTGTTCGGGTGGTGCAGCTCGACGACCTCGACGGATTCGAAGAACCGGGCCGCCTGCCGGGCGAAGCGCATGGTCAGTACGGCGCCGATGCCGAAGTTGGGGGCGATCAGGACACCGGTGCCCGGGGACGCCGCGAGCCACTCCCGCAGCCGGTCCAGGCGCTCGTCGGTCCACCCGGTCGTTCCGACGACTCCGTGGATGCCGTGCCGGACGCAGAACTCGAGGTTGCCCATCACCGCGTCGGGGTGGGTCAGGTCGACGGCGACCTGGGTCCCGGCGTCGGTGAGGGCCGTCAGGTCGTCGTCGCGGTCGACGGCGGCGGCCAGTTCGAGATCGTCGGCGGCCTCGACAGCCCTGACGGCCTCGGAACCCATCTTGCCCTTGGCGCCGATGACGGCGACCCGCAGCGTGCTCATGTCTGTTGCGTCCTCGTGTGGATGGTGCTTTCAGGAAACGGCTTCGTGGAGGTGGGCGGTCTGCCGGTCGGTGAGGGGCCCGATCGCCGACAGCGACGGCCGGGCGGTCAGCACGTCCCGGGCGACGGCGCGTACGTCGTCGGGGGTGACGGCCGCGATCCGGGCGAGCATCTCGTCGACCGACATCTGTTCGCCCCAGCACAGTTCGCTCTTGCCGAGGCGGTGCATCAGGGCCCCGGTGTCCTCCAGTCCGAGCACGGTGGAGCCGGACAGTTGCCCGACGGCGCGGCGGACCTCCTCGTCGGTGAGGCCGTTGCGGGCCACGTCGTCGAGTTCGTCACGGCAGATCTTCAGCACCTCGGGCACCTGGTTCGCCCGGCAGCCCGCGTACACCGAGAACAGGCCGCAGTCGGCGAACCCGGAGGTGTGGGCGAAGGTGCTGTAGGCGAGGCCGCGCCGCTCCCGGATCTCCTGGAAGAGGCGGGAGCTCATGCCACCGCCGAGTGCGGCGCTGAGCACTCCGAGGGCCCAGCGGCGTTCGTCGTTCCGTGAGACGCCGGGCATGCCGAGCACCACATGGGCCTGTTCGGTCCCGCGCTCCAGGACGTCCACGCGTCCGCCGCCGCCCAGGGCGCGGGTGCCGCTCCGCGGGGCGACCGGTTCGGCGCCCTCGGAGCGGGACAGGGCCCCGCTGCGCTCGAAGGCGTCGCGGACCCGGTGCACCACGGCGTCGTGGTCGAGGTTCCCGGCGGCGGCGACCACCAGGTGCGGCGGATCGTAGTGGTCGCGGTAGAAGCGGGCGATCCGGTCGCGGGTGAGTGCGTCGACCGTGTCCGCGGTGCCGAGCACGGGGCGCCCCAGCGCGGTGTCACCGAACATGGTGCGGGCGAACAGGTCGTGCACGCAGTCGCCGGGGTCGTCGTCCGTCATCGCGATCTCCTCGAGGATGACGCCGCGTTCGGCGTCGACCTCCTCCTGCGCGATGACGGAATCGGTGAGCATGTCGCCGAGTACGTCGATGGCGAGCGGCAGGTCGGTGTCGAGGACCCGCGCGTAGTAGCAGGTGAACTCCTTCGCGGTGAAGGCGTTCATCTCACCGCCGACGGCGTCCAGGGCGGCGGAGATGTCGAGTGCGGAGCGCCGTCGGGTCCCTTTGAAGAGCAGGTGCTCCAGGTAGTGGGTGGCGCCGTTGAGCTCGGGCGTCTCGTCGCGGGAGCCGACGTGCGCCCAGATGCCGAGGGTCGCCGAGCGGACGGTCGGCAGGGTCTCGGTGACCACCCGGAGTCCGCCGGGCAGCACGGTACGGCGGACGGTGCCGGCACCGTCCTCTCCCGCGAGAAGCGTGGAAGTACGGGCGACGGCCCGCCCCCGGAGTGCGGGGCGGGCCGTCGCGCGGGACTCTGCCGTCACTTGGAGGCGTCGTCCTTCCCGTCGTCGGAGCCGTTCTCCTCGTCCTCCAGGACGGGGATGAGGGACAGCTTGCCGCGCTGGTCGATCTCGGCGATCTCGACCTGGACCTTCTGGCCGACGCCCAGCACGTCCTCGACGTTCTCGACGCGCTTGCCACCCGCGAGCTTGCGGATCTGCGAGATGTGCAGCAGACCGTCCTTGCCCGGCAGCAGCGAGACGAAGGCACCGAAGGTGGTGGTCTTGACGACCGTGCCCAGGTAGCGCTCGCCGACCTCGGGCATCGTGGGGTTCGCGATGCCGTTGATCGTGGTGCGGGCGGCCTCGGCGGCCGGGCCGTCGGCGGCACCGATGTAGATCGTGCCGTCGTCCTCGACCGTGATGTCGGCGCCGGTGTCCTCCTGGATCTGGTTGATCATCTTGCCCTTGGGGCCGATGACCTCTCCGATCTTGTCGACCGGGATCTTGACGGTGATGATCCGCGGCGCGTTCGGCGACATCTCGTCGGGGACGTCGATGGCCTCGTTCATCACGTCGAGGATGTGCAGCCGGGCGTCGCGGGCCTGCTTGAGGGCCGCGGCGAGCACCGAGGCGGGGATGCCGTCGAGCTTGGTGTCGAGCTGCAGGGCGGTCACGAAGTTGCGCGTACCGGCGACCTTGAAGTCCATGTCGCCGAAGGCGTCCTCGGCGCCGAGGATGTCCGTGAGCGTCACGTAGTGCGTCTCGCCGTCGATCTCCTGGGAGATCAGGCCCATGGCGATGCCGGCGACGGGGGCCTTCAGCGGCACACCGGCGTTCAGCAGCGACATGGTGGAGGCGCAGACCGAGCCCATGGAGGTCGAGCCGTTCGAGCCGAGGGCCTCGGACACCTGACGGATCGCGTAGGGGAACTCCTCACGCGTCGGCAGCACCGGGGTCAGCGCGCGCTCGGCGAGCGCACCATGACCGACCTCGCGGCGCTTGGGGGAGCCGACACGACCGGTCTCGCCGACGGAGTACGGCGGGAAGTTGTAGTTGTGCATGTAGCGCTTGCGGGTCACCGGCGAGAGGGTGTCCAGCTGCTGCTCCATGCGCAGCATGTTCAGCGTGGTGACGCCCAGGATCTGGGTCTCGCCGCGCTCGAACAGCGCCGAGCCGTGGACCCGCGGGATTGCCTCGACCTCGGCGGCGAGGGTGCGGATGTCGGTGACCCCGCGGCCGTCGATGCGCTTCTTCTCCTTGATGACGCGCTCGCGCACCAGGGTCTTGGTCAGCGAGCGGTAGGCGGCGGAGATCTCCTTCTCGCGCCCCTCGAACTGTGGGAGCAGCTTCTCCGCGGCCAGGCCCTTGACGCGGTCCAGTTCGGCCTCGCGCTCCTGCTTGGCGGCGATCGTCAGCGCCTGGGCGAGCTCGTCCCGGACGGCCTCGGTGAGGGCGTCGAGCACGTCGTCCTGGTAGTCCGGGAAGATCGGGAACTCGCCGGTGGGCTTGGCGGCCTTGGCGGCCAGGTCGGACTGGGCGCGGCAGAGCACCTTGATGAAGGGCTTCGCGGCCTCCAGGCCGGCGGCCACGACCTCCTCGGTCGGCGCTTCGGCGCCGCCCTTGACCAGCTCGACGGTCCGCTCCGTGGCCTCGGCCTCCACCATCATGACGGCGACGTCGCCGTCGGGCAGGACGCGGCCCGCGACGACCATGTCGAACGCGGCGTCCTCGAGCTCGGTGTGCGTGGGGAAGGCCACCCACTGACCGCGGATGAGGGCGACACGGGTGCCGCCGATCGGGCCGGAGAACGGCAGTCCGGCCAGCTGCGTGGAGCAGGAGGCGGCGTTGATCGCGACCACGTCGTAGAGGTGGTCGGGGTTGAGCGCCATGATCGTCTCGACGATCTGGATCTCGTTGCGCAGGCCCTTGCGGAAGGAGGGGCGCAGCGGCCTGTCGATCAGGCGGCAGGTGAGGATCGCGTCCTCGCTCGGGCGGCCCTCGCGGCGGAAGAAGGAACCGGGGATCTTGCCCGCGGAGTACATGCGCTCCTCGACGTCCACCGTCAGCGGGAAGAAGTCGAGCTGGTCCTTCGGGGTCTTCGAGGCGGTGGTGGCCGACAGCACCATGGTGTCGTCGTCCAGGTACGCCACGGCGGATCCGGCGGCCTGCTTGGCCAGCCGGCCCGCCTCGAAACGGATGGTGCGGGTGCCGAAGGAACCGTTGTCGATCACGGCTTCGGCGTAGTGGGTCTCGTTCTCCACCAGGGATGTCTCCTCGTCGTGTGCCCGTCGCCCGTGCGGCGGCGGGCCGTCATGCGGCGAGGCGCTCCCTGTGCGGTGCCGGTCTTCGATCGAAGCACCCGGGAGCGTGCGCGTGGACTCGCGCTGCGTCCGGGGGCCACTACCGAGGACCGGCGTCGGTGGGACGCGCCCCACCCGGTACTCGTCGTGTCGTTCGTTCTGTACTTCCGGGAACCAGGTTACTCAGCTTCCGGCTCCCGTGAGATACGGGAAGGGGAGCGGCTCCCGTGTCGTGGGAGCCGCTCCCCTCGCTCACCTGCTAGCGGGCGCCTGCGGCACCGCGGCGGATGCCGAGGCGCTCGACCAGCGCACGGAAGCGCTGGATGTCCTTCTTCGCCAGGTACTGCAGCAGGCGGCGGCGCTGGCCGACCAGCAGCAGCAGACCCCGGCGGGAGTGGTGGTCGTGCTTGTGCATCTTCAGGTGCTCGGTGAGGTCCGAGATGCGCGCGGACAGCAGAGCGACCTGGACCTCCGGGGAGCCGGTGTCACCCTCCTTGGTGGCGAACTCGGAGATGATCGACTTCTTCCGGGCAGCGTCGAGAGACGACACGCGTACTCCTCTATCGGATCGTGCCACCGAGCGTCCCCGGTCTTCGTCACAGGGATTCTTCGGTCACTCGGGCGGCCGAGCCATCCTACCAGCGCCGCGGGTCAGCCTCCGATGAGCCCGCGCACCTCGGCGTACACGTCCAGCACGGCCAGTGTCAGCGGGATGAGGGAGAGCAGCACGAAGGTCTCCGACATCTCCATGAAGCGGCCCCAGAACGGCGTCAGGCCGGTGCGCGGCACGATCAGTCCGATCGCGGTGACCAGCGCGGCCGCGGCGGCCAGGGACGCGGTGATCCAGATGGTACGGAAGTCCATGCCGCTGCTGTCGCCCAGGGCCATGTCACGCACGAGGGCGGTCGGCGGGTTCAGGGCGAGACCGAGGGCGAGCAGTGCGAGAGCCGCGAGGCCCGCCGTCAGCGCGCAGGCGACCTGGGCGGTGTAGCGGAACAACCGGGCCCTCAGAAGCATGGCGATGCCGGCGGCGAAGGCGAGCAGCTGCCCCCAGCTGGTGTCCGAGAAGCCGAGGACGGAGGCGGCGCCGACGAGGACCAGGCACCAGCCGCCGACGAGACCGACGAGCATCTCGTGGCCGCGGCGGGCCTGCGCGGCGATCCGCTCGGCGTCGACGGGGCCCTGAAGCTCGCGGCCGCCGCCCTGGTTCCGGCCCTGGCCGCCCTCCCGCGGCTCGAAGCCGATGGGCAGCCGGGCGAAGCGCGCGGAGAGTCCCGGCAGGAAGGCGATGGTGCCGACGGCCAGGGGCACCGCGACGGCTGCCGCCTCGACGGGCTCGATGCGTGTCACGACGGCGACGAAGGTGATCAGAGTGCCGACGGCCGAGGCCACGGCAGTGGCCACGAAGGGGCCGTCCCCGCGCGGGGTGATCGCGATCAGGACGGCGGAGGCGAGGAGCACCGCCACGCACCCGAGCAGGAACTGGAGCCTGCCGATCCCGGAGCCCTCGGCGAGGGGGAGCAGTCCGGACCCGGCGATCATGAGGTGGGGCATGGCGCCCAGACCGAGGGCGATCGACGAGGCACGGTCCTCGTACACCCGCGCCCGCACGCAGGCGAGCACGACCAGCAGCACGCCGGTAGCGCCGGCGATGATGCCGGGCAGGGCGTGCATGTCGTGCCCGACCGGGTCGGCGAACCACAGGGCGAAGGCCATGAGTCCGAGGAGCACGCCTCCGCCCGTCAGGCCGGCGACGCGCATCAGGCCGTCGTTCCACAGCGTGCGGTCCTGTCGAACGGTGGCGGCGATCGCGTCGCTGACGTCGTCGAAGACGGCCGCGGGGAGCGAGTCGGCGAACGGCCGCAGCAGCAGCACCTCGCCGTCGCGGATGCCGTTCCCCGCGAGGGAGAGACCCGCTTCCAGGGCCCTGCCGTCCCGGCGCACCAGGTGGTAGCCGGAGAGCGATCCCTCGGCCGCGCCGCCGGACAGCCGGGCGATCTCCGGGTACACGTCGGAGAGCGGCACGCCCTCGGGCAGTGCGACGTCGATGCGCCCGCTGGGAGCCACCACCGTCACACGGCAGAAGCTGGTCGCTGTCGTGGCCACCTTGCTGTTCCCCCTTGCCTACTGCGGAAGATTCGGCATCTCGCTGAATTACAGACATCCCGGGCCCGCGTACCGCGGAATCGCCGTACCGCCCAAACTTCCCCACCGCCGAGCCACTTGAGGAAGGTGCCGGTCACCATACCGCTCCCGCCGCTCTCTCCGTCCTCCCGGAGTCCGCTGAGCGACGAACCGACTAGGATCGGCGCCGGCACGACCGGTAGCTGTTGCAGAGGCGGGGGCGTCGGTGCGAAATTGCGAAATTATCGTGAAGGACTGATGTATCGGTGAGTGTGGTCATCGTGAAGCGGCAGCCACGGGTCATGCCGCCGACCGTGCCGGAGGGGGAAGTACGGCTGGAATCACCGCCGGAACTCCCGAGGGACGGCGACAACGACATCTGGATGAATCTTCTGCCCATCATGGGCATGGGCGGCTCGGTCGCATTCTTCTTCATGCCGGGCTCACAGCCCTATATGAAGGTCGTCGGGGGCCTGATGGCCGTTTCCACGGTCGCCATGGCACTGGCCCAGGTGGTCAAGGCGCGGCGCGGTGGCCGGGCGCAGATGAGTCAGGAACGACGGGACTATTTCCGCTATCTCGATCAAGTGCGGGGAGACGTCCGGAAGACCGCGGAGAAGCAGCGGCACGCGCAGCTGTACCAGCACCCGGCTCCGGACCAGTTGTGGGCGATCGTCGGTGACAGCAAACGCCTCTGGGAACGCCGCCCCTCGGACAACGACTTCGCCTCGGTCCGCATCGGTATCGGCTGGCAGCAGCTGAACACTCCGCTGGTGGCGCCGGAAACAGCCCCGAAGGACGAACTGGAGCCTCTCACCGGTGAGGCGATGCAGTCCTTCCTGGACATTCACCGCTCCCTCCCGGACCTCCCGATCGCCGTCAGTCTGCGCGCCTTCTACCACGTCGTGGTGACCGGCGGAACGGATGAGGTCTACGGCAACGTCCGGGCGTCCGTCGGGCAGTTGGCCGCACTGCACTCCCCCGAGGAGCTCATGGTCGCGGTCGTCGCCCACCCGGGCTCGATGGCCGAGTGGGACTGGACGAAATGGCTGCCGCACTGCCAGCACCCCTCCCAGTCCGACGGCGCCGGCCAGGCACGTCTCTTCTTCGACGATCTCGGTGGGCTGGAGGAGTCCCTGGCGAGTCAGCTCGAGGGCCGCCCCAGGTGGAACCGGGACGGCGCTCCGGTGGCCGACCAGCCGCACCTCGTGGTGATCCTCGACGGCGGCTCCATCCCGCCCGAGTCCGTGCTCGCCGGTGCGGAAGGGCTGCAGGGCGTCACCTTCATCGAGGTCGCGCCGGGCACGCTCGACGATCAGATGTCCGGCGGTCTCACCGTCCACGTGCGGGACGAGAAGCTGGACCTGTACGTGGGTCAGGAATCGGCCTACTCCGGCACGGCCGACGCACTGACCTACGAGCAGGCGGAGGCCCTGGCACGTCAGCTCTCGCCGTTCCGCATGGGCAGCGGGGAGGAAGGCGAACCCCTGCTGTCGAACCTCGACTTCACCGACCTGATGGGAATCGGCGACGCCGGTTCCGTCGACGTGTCCCGCACATGGCGGCCGCGGTCGCTGCACGAACGGCTGCGCGTACCGATCGGTATCGGCGGTGAGGGCGAGCCGGTCATGCTCGACATCAAGGAGGCCTCGCAGGAAGGCATGGGCCCGCACGGTCTGTGCGTCGGTGCGACCGGTTCCGGCAAGTCCGAGCTGCTCCGCACGCTCGTACTGGGACTCGCGGTCACGCACTCCTCGGAGACGCTCAACTTCATCCTCGCGGACTTCAAGGGCGGTGCGACCTTCACCGGCATGGCGGACATGCCGCACACCTCCGCGGTCATCACGAACCTCGCCGACGAACTGACCCTGGTCGACCGGATGCGCGACGCCATCACGGGTGAACTGAACCGGCGCCAGGAACTGCTCCGCAAAGCGGGCAACTACGCCAACATCACCGACTACGAGAAGGCCCGTGCGGCCGGCGCCGCGCTGGACCCGATGCCCTCGCTCGTCCTGATCATCGACGAGTTCAGCGAACTGCTGGCGGCGAAGCCGGACTTCATCGAGATGTTCATCCAGATCGGCCGCATCGGCCGTTCGCTGGGCGTGCACATGCTCCTGGCTTCGCAGCGTCTGGAGGAGGGCAAGCTCCGCGGCCTGGACACGTTCCTCTCGTACCGCATCGGCCTGCGCACCTTCTCCGCGGCCGAGTCGCGCACCGCGATCGGCGTGCCGGACGCCTACCACCTGCCGAACGTGCCGGGTGCGGGCTTCCTCAAGTACGACACCGAGACGATGGTGCAGTTCAAGGCGGCCTACGTCTCGGGCGTCCATCGCGCGGCGGGACCGACCCGGGTGAGCCGGTCGGGCCACAGCAAGCCCGTACTGTTCACCGCCGCTCCCGTCGCGCTGCCGGCGGTGCCGGAGCCGGAGGTCGAGGAGGCCCCGGAGCAGGTCGACGACGCACTCGCCGACACGGTGCTCGACGTGATCGTCCAGAAGATGGTCGGGCAGGGCCCGTCCGCGCACCAGGTGTGGCTGCCGCCGCTGGACGAGGCCCCGTCCCTCGACCAGTTGCTGCCGGCGCTTTCCGGCACGCAGGAGCGGGGCCTCACCGCTCCGGACTACACCGCCCTGGGCAGGCTCGCGGTACCGGTCGCCCTGCTGGACAAGCCGTTCGAACAGCGCCGCGACGTGCTCTACCGGGACTTCTCCGGTGCGGCGGGGCACGGCCTGCTCATCGGTGGCCCGCAGTCGGGCAAGTCGACCATGGTCCGGACGTTGATGACGTCGTTCGCCCTCACGCACACCCCCTCCGAAGTGCAGTTCTACTGCCTGGACTTCGGTGGAGGCTCGCTGCTGGCGATGGAGGAGCTGCACCACGTCGGCGGCGTCGCCAACCGACTCGACGGCGAGAAGGTGCGCCGAACCGTCAGCGAGGTCATGTCGATCCTCAACGAACGTGAGGAGTACTTCCGCGCCCACAACGTCGACTCGATCGCCACGTACCGGCAGCGCCGGGCGGCCGGACAGCTCCCGGACCAGAAGTGGGGCGACGTCTTCCTGGTCATCGACGGCTGGGCGACGTTCAAGACGGACTACGAGATGCTCGAGGGGGACATCACCGACATCGCCCAGCGCGGTCTCGGCTTCGGTGTCCACCTGGTCCTGACCGCAGCGCGCTACACCGAGGTGCGTCCGGCCCTGAAGGACCTGCTGCAGAACCGCGTCGAACTGCGGTTGGGCGACCCGTCGGAGTCGGAGATCGACCGCAAGGTGGCGGCGAACGTGCCGGCGGCGATGCCCGGACGCGGCCTCAGCCCGGACAAGCTCCATCTGATGACGGCACTGCCGCGCATCGACGGCTCCTCGACGGTGGAGGACCTCTCGGACGCGACGCGGCAGACGATCCAGTCGATCAACGAGCACTGGACGGGCGACCCCGCCCCGGCAGTACGTCTGCTGCCGACCATGCTCGAGGCGTCGCGGCTTCCGAAGGGGTCGGACTACCCCGAGCACGGCATCGCCTTCGGCATCGACGAGAGCACGCTCCGTCCGGTGTTCGTCAACTTCGAAACCGACCCGCTGTTCGTGGTCTTCGGGGAGAGCGAATCCGGCAAGAGCGCCCTGCTGCGGCTGCTCATCCACCAGATCACCCAGCGGTACACGCCCGACCAGGCGAAGATCGTCGTCGGCGACTACCGGCGCGCCCACCTGCAGGGGGTGCCGGAAGCGCACATGTCCCGGTACTGCGCGGCCGCTCCGGCTCTCCAGGAGACCCTCGAGGGTCTCGCGGGCTCCATGTCCCGGCGCATGCCGGGCCCGGACGTCACACCGGAGCAGTTGCGCAACCGCAGCTGGTACGACAGCCCGGACGCTTTCGTCATCATCGACGACTACGACCTGGTGGCCACCGGGCAGAACCCCCTGATGCCGCTGCTGGAGTACCTGCCGTTCGCGCGCGACGTCGGCCTCCGCGTCATCCTGGCGCGTTCGTCCGGCGGCGCCAGCCGTGCCCTGTACGAGCCGGTGATGCAGCGGATGAAGGAGTTGGGCTCCCAGGGCGTGGTGCTCTCCGGAGACAGGTCGGAGGGGCCGCTGCTGGGCAATACACCGCCCGCGCAGCTGCCTCCCGGACGCGGATACTTCCAGACCCGCCGCCGCGGTGGGCAGCTCGTCCAGACGGGCTGGATGCCGGCGCAGTTCTGAGCGGGCATCGGCGTGCAGCCGATGCACTCCGACCGGAGGGAGGGCTCGGAGGCGCATGCGCCTCCGAGCCCTCCCTCCGTGTCGTGGGCGCAGGCCGAGATCCGGGTGCCCGGATGGCGTCGTCGGGCACACCTGCGGGGACGCTCCGTGAAAAGATGACGTCGGCGCCATGACGAGGGGGCCGGCCCGCCACCAGGTCTCCACCGTCGATCGACTCACGACGCAGGGAGCGACCAGCCATGGGCACACAGCAGGAGAAGGACGAGCTGTACGCGATGGACATCTCCGGCGCCGTGTGGGAGTCCGCACCCGGCGATCCGGACGAGGAACGCGTCGAGATCGCGCACCTGCCCGGCGGGGCGGTGGCGATGCGGAACTCCAAGGATCCCGGCACGGTGCTGCGCTACACGGCGGCCGAGTGGCATGCGTTCGTGCTCGGTGCCCGCGACGGCGAGTTCGACCTGCACCCGGCACCGGAGACCGAATCGAACGGCGAGGCGGGCTCCTGAGGTCGACCGGCCGAGCGTCAGCCGCGCACCGGAGCAGCGTCGAGCACGGCCCTGAGGTCCCGCGTGGCGTCGGTGCGGTCGGCGGAGAGATTCGCCCGGGAACGCTGGACGGTCATGAGCCCCGTCCCGCCGGGGACGGCCAGGACGCCCCAGCGGCTCGGGTCGCCTGCGAACCAGGCACCGCGTTCCACCCGCTCGTCCCATCGGGTCCAACGCCGCGGGTCGCGCGCCACCATCGTGGGTGACACCGTTCCGTTCTCCTCCTGGTCCGGCCCGGAGAGGGCTGCCCCGAGCGGCAGGTGGATCGAGAAACCCTCGCTGTCCCTGCCGGACTTCCGCACCCGGGAGAGCGGTTGCCAGGGGAACGCCTCCAGCACCCTGCGCGCCTTCTTCAACCGGGAGAGCGCCCGCAGGCACGAGTAGAGCGCGAACGGGTACCAGAGGACGGCGAGGGCCCCGATCATCGGCGCGAGTTGGTTGCTGCCCCCACGCGCGTACTCCACGCCGGCGGCGGCGTTCATGATGCTGCTCAGAGCGAGCAGGGCCACGAAGACGACGGTCCAGAGGCAGAACCGCAGCCTGATCCGGTTCCGGGTCCGTTCCCAGGCCACCCGTGTTTCAGGATGCCCGAACGCCGTCGGGTGCGGGGGGACTTCCTGATGCGTCATACCGGCAGGCACCCTTGCGTTCCTCTCGTCGCGGCCCCGGGCCGACCGGGATCCGTCACGGTTCTAGGTCTGGGACAGGCCCGCCTGTGCGGCCCTGTCCCGGCGTTCCGGTGATACCGAGGTGCGGTGGGGTGCGAGCGCGGGGCCGTCGACGGGCTTGACCCACACCAGCTCGCCGGAGTCGGGCACGAGGAGGACACCGCCGTAGAGGTCGTCACCGGCGAAGTGTGCGCCGTCCCCGATCCGCTTGCCCCAGTCCTTCTCGCCACCGAGTTGCGTGCCGACCAGTTTCGGCGACTCCTGCTCGCCGCTGCCCAGGCGGAAGAGCTGCTTTCCGCCCCGCGCACGGTGCAGGATCTTCACCGGCTCCCGGTACGTGAAGGGATACACCTTCAGCACCCGGGAGCAGCGGCTGGCCGTGACGAGCGCTGCCGTCATCGTCTGCGTGCCCACGATGAAGAGCAGGACTGCCAGGGGCGCCAGCGGGATCAGGTAGTCGCTCCGCACTGTCACGACGAGGCCGACGAGGAGTGCGACGAGCGCCAACAACAGGAGGTAGCGCTTGAGCAGCGCCGCACGGTGGAACGTGAGCGGGCCCTGCGGATCGCTGCCGTCCGTGGCGAAGGGGACGGTCTTCGGCTGTCCGGTATTCAGGACCGCCCAGGCGAGGATTGCTCCCACTGTCGCCAGGCCGATGATGCCGGGCATGGCCAGCAGAAACCAGCCGTCGGTCAGCACAAAGAGGGTGAGGCCGTAGAAGGCGGCGAAGAGGGCGGTCCAGAACCCGACACGGCGGAGGGTGGAGGGACCGCCGGCCGGCCGGCGCTGCGCTGTCTGCTCGTCGGGTGTCATCCGAAGTCGTTCCTCACTGCTTCTGCCGCGGAGCCCGGCGCCGGCTCGGTCTCACCTGCCGCGCCGCCGGCATGGGCCGGGTCGGTGAAGGACACCGTACCGGCGACTCCCTGAAGGACGTTGCGGTAGTCGTCGGCCAGATGCACGGAGGCCGAGACGAGTTGCATCACGATGATCGCCGAGGAACGGATGTCGGGAATGGCGACCATGCCCTGCCACACGGGCTCCTCGTCGGGTTGGTCACCGCCGTCGGCGGGCCGGCCCGGTACCGGTGCCGGACGCACTCTCTCCGCGCGGAACCCCAGGCCGCAGGGCAGTTCGACGGGGACGACTCCGCTCTCCGTCGAGTCACCGAAGCCCGAAGCCATCAGCGTCGTCAGCGCCGCCTTCGGGTTGGTACCCCGGGTGTCGACGCTGAAGACGGTCAGCACGGACGTGGTCACCCCATCCCCGTCGTCGGGGTGCATGCCGACGGCACAGCCCTGGACCCGGTTCCGCTGCATCTCCCACATGATGAGGGCGTACAGCCGGAACACCTGGTCCGCCCGGTCCCGGAGATCCTCGGGGAGGGCCCGGATCTGCGCGGCGACCTCGTCCAGCCGCTCCGCGCCGGAGTGGAGGTCCACCTGCAGATAGCCGTGCGGGATCTCGTACCAGAATGCCGGGCGCGGAGAGGCGGTGGTGTGGTCGTCGTTCACAGTCGGAGCCCCGCTATCAGGTCACCCATGTCACTCCCGAACTGGGTCAGCGTGCCGGAGGCGCCTGCGCCGGCAATCCCGGCCTTCGCTCCCTCGTTGGCGTAGTGTCCGGCCCCTTCGTCAGGGAGCACTCCCTCGGTCTCCAGTGAGGAGACCGAGTTGGCGGCAACGTTCGTACCGTTCAAGGCGTAGTCGAGCGTCTTGGCGCTCGTCGCGGCGTCCAGGGCGCTGTAGTTGAAGGCGCTCGCCGTCTCCCGGCCGAACGTGGTGAGCTTGGCCCCTGCGCTCATGGCCTCGCCGCCCTCCCGAGCCACTCCGGCCACCATGCTGACCTCGCCGCCCGCGCGGCCCAGCACTCCGACCCCGGGCACCATCCCCAACCCGTCGCCGACCATCGATCCCCAAGCCGTGAGGCCCGCTCCCCACCCGTGCTCGCCCATGAGGGAGTCCCGGAAGTCTTCGCTCGCCAGGTTCTTCCCCATGGATGCCGCGCTGGCCGCTATGGCAATACCCGCGAAGATCGGGGCGAACGGCGTCGGCATCAGGGCCAGCAGTCCCGCGATGGCACCGATGGTTCCGGCATGGTCCAGGAGGAACTCGCCGATGGACTTGAGACCGTTGCCGATCGTGTCGAGGGTGCTCTCCAGCCACCCCGGTTCCTTGGGGGCGAGCTTGTCGTCCGCCAGGTCGAGCTGGTCGGCGATCTTCTGCGCCTGGCGCTTGTGCGTCCCGTCCAGTGACTTGGCCTTCTTGATGACTTCGTCGAAGGCCGTGTTGGCGTTCTGCAGCGTGGTGGAGGCCTCCCGCAGGCGCTTCTCGGCCGACTTCAGTCTCGAGGTCGCCGCATCGGCCTCCGCCTGACTGGGATACTCGCGCCCCCCCAAATTAAGGTCGGGATCCTTGCAGGCCGTGTCGTATGCCGTTTTCGCCCCGTCGGCGGTGGCCTTCTTCTCTTTGGCCTCGTCGTCGTACTTCTTGGCGAGGTCCCGGTTCGACGAGAGATTCTCGTCCCAGGCCTTCAGGTGCGCGGTCGCCTTCTCCATCGACCTGGCGGCGTTCTTCATGTACTCCTGAAGCTCGCCCTCCAACGCCCCGCGGAATGCGTCCGCCGCATCACCCTCCCAGTAGCTGCTCTCTCCCACCAGGCGGTCGATCTTGCGCTGGGAGTCGCGCAGAGCATCGGCTGCCTTCTTCACTTTGCTGACGAGAGAGTCCACTTCGGAGGGAATACCGGGGACGGGGTTCCATCCGAGGTGGGGGAACGGATTGTGGGCCATCACTTGCCTCCGCCGGTGCCACCGGACGTTCCCTGGTCGGCCATCTTCTGCAACGACTTGGAGAGGTTGGTCTCCATCTCCTCGTAGCTGAGCTTGTTCGCCTTGACCCCTTCGCTGATGCTGTCGATCATTTCGCTCAGCTGGTCCGCTCCGTACTTCCATCGCTCCTGGAAGTCGTCGCAGGCCTCGTCCAGCCGCGATGTGCCCACTTGGTCGGCCCGCACCTGGGACAGCGAGGTACGGGCATCATTCAGGTTCTCCACGGCCTGCTTGAGTGCTTGGACGAATTGATCCAGTTGACTCGTATCCGTCTTGAAGTGTTCCCCCATGAGCACACCTTTCCCACACGAAGGAGAGCGAACGAAACAGACATCCGCGGGCAAATATCAGCGTATTCGCCGGGAGAAGCCTTCCGCCGTTCGAGGCGGTGGCTGATTATACGATTCCATGTGCTCGTTGAAGGAGGCGCCTCAGTCCGTACGCCGTCACGGAGACCGGCGGCGCCCTTGCACCGGACTCGGGCGCAGTCCGTGGCTGGTCGACGAGTCGAGTCGAAGCACGGTTGGCGACGGCGCCCTGACGTCGAGACACACCTCCCTGCCGACCGGTCGACGCAGGGAGACCGAGAAGGGAGAACCCGGGTGAGCAAGGCAAGCGAGGGTCGCAGCGGCTCCTCCTCCCGGCCCCACCCCCCGGCTGTACGAGTCCGCTTCATCACGCTTCTGGCAGCGGCCGGGACGGCTTGGGTTCTTTGCGTCGTCAGCGGCCTGGCAGACGCGGAGACCTCCCTCATCGCCGTGGCCTGGGTGATGCTGCTGTGTTCCTTCGGCGTCAACATGCGTTCCCGCGTGCGCAGTCGGCGCCGATCCCGTACACGTCAACGCCCTGGGAGCGGCGGAACGAAGAGGGAAACACCGCACGAACTCGACTGGGACGCCCCTTCGGCGGACCCGAACCGGGACGGGTGATGGAGAGGCTTCCGCAAAGGTGTGACGGTGAAGCGCCTGCGACGGAACAACCCGGCCGCAGGCGGACGGGGCCTCCCGGTACCTCCCTGCAGCCGCCCCGTCACCTGCAGGAGCCCAGGATCGCTGCGGAGCTCAAGCGGGGTGACTTCTCCCGCTGGCAGCAGGGACGCGGGTACTGCGTCCAGGAAGAGTTCATCGCGGGCGAGCCGGCTCGGATCTTCCTGTTCCGGATCAGCGAACGCTGGCACGTCGGATACAAGACGCTCTCCGACTACTTCGTGTACCACGACACCCCGGGCCTGTTGTGCAGCCGGATCTACTGGCATCACGTTGTCGGCCGGCTCGACACCTTCCGCACCTCGGACACGGGTGTCCGGGTCACCTTCCACCCGCTCGACGTGACTGGACGACGTGCCGCCTTCGACGCCATCTCCTCCACCACCCCGATCGTGCACCCCTTCGCGACGCACGACGAGAGTGGACTGGAAGAGACCAGCCCACCCGACGGCTGGCCGGTCACGGAGGAACGCGCAGACTCTCTGAACGTGGCCGAGGAGCACCTGCGCCGCTACACGCGGGATCTGTTCGGGCCCCTGCTCTCCGACGCGACGGAGAGCATCACTGCTTACGACCCTGCCTGCTCGACAGGCCACTTCCTTGCGGACTTCGCCGGCATCAACCCGGCACGGATCCGCACCGTCGGACAGGACCTCAGCCGGGAGATGGTCGACTACGCCGCACGCCGCCTCGACGAGGTGCACGTCGGCGACGCCTTCGACCCGGCACCGGCGCCCGGCACGGTCGACGTCCTCTTCTGCCGGTTCCTCAACTCAGAGGTCGTCTCGACGCGACGAGCCCGGGAGATCCTGCCGAGACTGGTGGCGACGGTCCGCGACGGTGGAACGGTCGTGCTCCTGGGCCACAGCCCCGTACTGCTGGACGTATTCGACCTGGAGAACGTCGGACTCCGGGTAGCGCAGACCACGGCGCGACAGGACGACTACGTATTCCAGTACTACGTCTGCCACAAGGCTGCGTAACAGCCCGCGCACGGCGCCACGTGAGGTTCCAACCCCTACGGGAGGGCTGAGGAAAAAGACGTTACTGCATCACGAACAGCCTGCCTGTTACCCGTCACTGAGGAAAGGCGCGACTGTCCTCACCGCCGGCGCGGGCGAGAACGTTGGTCCGGACCTCACTGCTGCGGCGGGTGATTGGGGGGCGGCGGGGAGTTCGGAGGTCCGTAGAACTGCTGTGGTTGCTGCTGGTACTGCTGACCAGGCTGCTGAGGAGGCATGCCCTGCCACTGCCACTGAGCGCCAGGATCACCAGGACCGGCCCCGCCAAAAGGAGACCGCTTCTTGCGCTGCCCCTTCACCACAAGGCCGATCACCAGGCCGAGCACCGCCAGAGCCACCACCACGATGACAGGAAGCACCACGACGCCAAGGCCACTGCCGTCCTCGGACGCCGAGTCCTCACCCGGTACCGCCGAAGAACCGTCCCCGTCGCTCGACGCAGCCGCACCACCCTGCGACGACTGAGCCAACGGCCCTTCCTCAGGACCCGCCGGAATGTCGTACGTCACAGCACGGAACGGACGCACGATCCCATAACCGAACTTCTCGTCAGGAAGCTTCGCGTTCTCGTCCTCACCCGTAGGGATCTTGGCCGTCTTCACCAGACGATTGATCACCTGACCGGCTGTGAGATCAGGATGCTCCGCGATCACGAGCGCAGCCGCCGCAGACACGTAGGCCGTTGCATCAGAAGTGCCATCCGCCATCGCATATCCAGACTTGTAGTCTGTACTGGGAACGACATTATTGGTGGCAGGTGCCACCAACGTCGTATGCGATCCCCACGTCGACTTCTCCCAAACTTCGCCCTGATTGTTGATGCCGCCAACAGCAACAACACCTGGGTAAGCGGCTGGGAAGTTTTCAATATTATCCCCAATATTCCCTGTCCCGGCCACCACTACAACATCATGCTGGATAGCATATTCAATTGCGTGCTGCTCATCAGCATTTCGGGATTTCACTTGGGAAATATTGATTACATCAGCACCCTTGTCGACCGCAAATTTTACACCTTCAGCAAATGTAACACTGCCTCCGTATTCAACATCTGAATTCGTGTACTTAATGGGTAGAATTTTTGAACCCGGCGCAAGGCCCATGACTCCTGAATTGCCGTCAGGTCCATGCCCCTGACCGGCGATTAGCCCTGCTAGGCCTGTTCCGTGATCGACAGAATCCTTGTGAGCATTTCCGCCCCCCGTATAGTCCTTTCCTTCAAGAACTCGTCCTTTCAAGTCAGGGTGCGAAGCCTGAACTCCGCTATCGACCACGGCAACGACGGTACCTTCGCCTGTGGAGTGCTTCCAGATGTCCTCGGCCGCAAAGGCGTCAAGCGCCCACTGTCGATCACGAATGTCATCCGCCGACGCGAGCGGGGCGGATCCGAGGAGTAGGACTCCCGTCAACGCCCCGGCGCCCGCGACACGCAGCGCTTGTCGGAGTTTCAACTTCTGCTCCTCTTCATCTTTCGACAACGGACCCCGCGGAGGATTCTCTCGCGGGGGCCATTCCGCATCTTCAACCGTTACCCACGACTACTTCTAGTCGATCGTGCCGGGAGTACTGCGATTGTCCTCCGGGGTCCAGGTCTCCTCATCCTCAACGAGGTAGTCGGGACGTGCGAACTGATCGTTCTCCTCCTCGCCAGGCCGCTGATTGGATCCACGGGCACTCCCAGCAAGCGTTTTACGGTTTCCGGACCCGGAACCCGACGCGCCGCCGCGGCCCTTGCCGAGGCCGGTTCCCCCGGGAGTTGCAGGCCTGCCTCCCGCGATCCCCCTCGGCGCGCCAGCGACGCCACCCTTGGCACGGGCGAGCGGGCCTCGTCCACCAGACTTTCCAATGCCTCCGCGACTCCCGCTGCCAGAACCGCCGCCAGCCCTGCCCCGGAATCCTCCACCAGCGGTGCTTTTCCCGGATCCGGCGCCGGTCCCACGGATACCTGCACGCGGACCGCCGGACCTCCGGTCACTCCCGGGCGTCGTGCGCGGTGCTCCACCACCGCTGGGAATGCCAGGGGTTCCATGGGGACCAGTCGGTCCGCTCGCAACAGGCCCTGCCGTGCGAGGGCCACCGCCAGGAACGGTCTCTGGGTTGGGACCACTCAACCCAGGCTTCACCGAGTCGAGCTGGGTCTTGCCGATGGGGACCTGCTTGCCACCGGAGATCCCGACGTCCCGCGGCCCGGTTGTAGTTGGTGTCTTCGTGCCAACGTTAGAGGAGGGCGCATAGGTACCACGGCCAGCGCCACTAGGCGTTGCCGAGGAGCCAGAAAATGCCGGAATGGGTGTCGGCATAGGCGAAGTTGGATCTGAGGAAGGCACACCATCCTTCTCGTCCACGCGCCGATTGCTTTCCATTCGCTTCGTGTACCCGACGTACGACCGCCCTAGGGTCTCCATGATGGCGACTGCCTTGAGCTGGACTTCCTTGCCCTCGCTGAGCTGGTCTTCGTTGATGTCAGCGATCAAGTCCTTCGGGAGGTTCTTGTTCTTGACATCTTCCTGGGTGTACTTGTCGTCACGCCCCGAATCGCCGAGGCGGTCCATCGCCCGGTCGAACCAACTGGGCTCCTCAAGCGCCTCAACCCGCGCTTTCTGGGCTCTCAGGTCATCGGACGCCTGCTTCATGGCAAGCGAGACCGTGTCGCAGTGCTGTCCCGTGTTGTAGATGTTGTTGAGGATCTTGTACGCCTGTTCGCGGAAGCGGTCGGCACTCCGGCCCTCCCAGTGCTGCAGGACGTTGTCGACTGCCTTCTTGAGCTGACCATAGGCGCAGTCGCCCAACCCGTAGCCGTCAGGACCCACCAACTGGTTGTGGACATGCTTCCAGCTCTCGCCCACGTTCCTGATCTCGTCGGGCTTGGCCGAGGCCACCATGCCCTTCAGGTCGTTGAGACCGAACCCATGGAAGTTCGTCGTCAGCGGGAAGGCCGCGTTGAGATTCTCGTAGGCCTCAGACTCACTTTGGTGTTCTCTGAGACCTTGCTCGTGATGCTCCCGCTTCGCCTCCTCCCGAACCTCTGCACGCTCCTCCGCCGTCATACCTGACGGATTCGAGTAGGACATACCCACGTCTGTTCACTCCCCACCGTTCGCGGTGCACATCCGACTCACTTGAGGCCGGCTCCACCGTTCGAGAGCCCCTGCGAGTTCTTCTGCTCCTGCTCGTCGTAGTTCTTGCGCACCTGCGCGGTGTCCGAACTGAACTTGACGATCAGGTTCTCCAGGCTCTCGATGTAGCCCTCGATCTGGCTCTTGACCTTCTTGTGTTCCGTCTGGAGCCCGCTTGCCTCACTGAAGTTGGCGTTCCCGAACCACCCCGGCGGGATGTCGGTCTCGTACTTCGCGCGGGTCTTCGGTCCGCCGGTCATCTCGTCGACAACCTGGTTCAGCTTCTTGATGACCTCGTCGAGGGCGCTGAGGTCGACCTTGTAGCCGTTGCTCACTTCCCCGTCTCCTTCCCCCTGTGCTTACTGCCTCGTCGAAGTGGTGGTGTCCGCCGCCTCGGGCGGGGCGGAGTTCACGGTGCGCTTGCGGCGGTGGTCGCGGGTCGCGATGGCGCTTCCGGCGATGATGAGGGTCAGGACCGTGCCGGTCGCCACGACATAGACGGCGAGCCGCTGTGTGCGCTCCTCGTCGCTCTCGCCGACAGTGAGGCCCATGGCCGTGACGTGGCCGGCCTCCTGCTGCTTGTCGCGGACCGGCTTCTCCTGCGGGGTCTCGCTGCCGGTGACCGCCGCGAGCGGGTTGACGACGCCCCAGCCGATCCGGGCGTCGGGCCCGGCGCCCGGGCGGTCGGCGGTCTGCATGAGGCGGGCCGCGACCTCCGATGCCGTCCAGTCCGGGTACTTCTCCATCATGAGCGCGGCCACCCCGGAGACGTACGGCGCGGCGAAGGAGGTGCCGTCGGCCGCGCACTGCCCGCCCTCGGGCACCGTGGACACCATGCCGACGCCGGGAGCGGCGATGTCGACGAAATCCCCTGACTGGGAGAACACCGCGCGCTCGTTGTCCCGGTCGGAGGCGGCAACGGCCAGGACGTTGTCGTAGGCGGCCGGGTAGGTCTTCTCCCGCTTGCCGTCGGCTCCGTCGTTGCCCGCGGCGACGACGACCAGGACGCCGTTGGCGACTGCGGTCTCGACGGCTGCCTCGAGGCCGGTGTTCGGCTTCTTGTTGGCCGTGTCGGACGAGATGTTGATGATGTCGGCGCCCTGGCGCACCGCTTCCTTGATGGCCAGGGACATGGTGCTGGAGTCGCCCTTTTCCTCGGGGTCGTCGCCACCGGTGTAGCGCAGCGGCAGGATTGCTGCGTCGGGAGCGATGCCGGAGAATCCGGTGCCGTCCGCCTCCCGTGCGGCGATGATCCCTGCGACCCGGGTGCCGTGGCCGTTGATGTCCTGGGTTCCGTCGGTGTCGCCGACGAAGTCCGCGCCGCCGCCCGTCAGGGCCTTGCGAAGTTGCGGGTTGTCCTTGTCGACCCCGGTGTCGACGACGGCCACCGTGACGCCCTCGCCGGTGGCCTCGCTCCACAGCTCGTCGAGGAGGACGCGCTGGAGCGACCATGGGGTGCTCTTGATGTTCTTCCCGCCGAACTCGCACTGGCCGCTGCCGGCGTCGAGGCGGAGGGACGACGAGTCGGCCGCCGGGGCCGCGGCAGGCCGGGTGCCGGGGTCGGACGGTGCGGCTGCTCCGGCTCCGAGAAGGGCCAGGGAGGCGGTGACGCCGAAAGCCCGCCGTGCGAGGCGCATGGCCCGGGGGCGGTGTCGGAGGACCTCCATGTGTCGGAATACTCCCCTGGCTCCAGTGATTCCTTCGGACATCCTGTTTCTCCCCGGAACGGACGGAAGCGGGCCGGTCACCGATGGACCGGCCCACTGCAACGTCCGGGTGTCGGGAGGCTGATCAGCCCCACACGTTGGCGTTGGCCTGCTCGGTGGACTGGTAGTTGTCCGCGGAGCTCTGCAGCGCGCCCGAGATCTTCATGAGCACCTGGTGCAGGTGGTCGGCGGTCTGGTCCCACTGACGCTGCTTCTGCTGGTAGCCCTCCTGGGCCGAACCTTCCCAGGTGTTGGCGACGCGGCGGACTGCGGCCTCGAGGTCGTCGAGCTGGCTCTTGATGTTGTTGGCGGTGTTCCTCACGTCCTGCGAGGCCTGCGACACCGTCTGGAAGTTGACGAGAATTCCGGACACTTACGGCTCCTCTTTCAGCGACTGTCGGTGGTGATGACGGTGGACCGGTCGGATCAGCCGAAGTCCGACATGATCTTGCTGATGTCGGCGTTCTGCTGTTCTTCCGTCGCCGAGTAGTTCTGCCGGGTCGAGTCGACGGCTTCCTTGATGTCGTTGAGGATGTTGTTCATCTTGCGCGCGTCCTCGTTCCACTGCTGCTGCAGTCGGTGGTAGGACGTCGCAGCCTGGCCCTGCCAGCCGCTGGCGATGCCGCTGATCACGCCGTCCAGGCGCTTGACCTCGCCCTGAATCGAGCTGTTGACCTGGCTGATCTTCGACGACAGGGACCGAAGCTCGTCCTCGGTTACCCGAAACTGTCCTGCCATGGCGCACCTTCCCCCATGCTCATCCTCGCGTGAACGTCTCAGTGGCCCGTGACGGGCCGGCGGGTCGCCTCCGGCTCGCTCTGCAACCAGCCGTGGTTCGACACCACGTGCAGAGTACCGCGCCGGGCCGACACGGCCGTTCGGGTGCCGCCCACTGTCACGCGGTCATCACAACGCCTATACCAAGTTGTGATCACATTCTCGACGGGGTGTCATCCCATGTCTCCGCGAGAGAGGAAAGCAACAACTCCCGCCCGATGGACGGAAGTTGTTTTCTACCCCGAGGAATTCGGGCTGATGCGTGTCATCGGCAGCCGCTCACAGGCCCTGCTCCTGCGAGGCACTGTCCTTGCTCAGCGTGGGTCCCTTCGGGAGCATCGCGGACCAGTTCTGCGGCACCCGCACGACCTTGGCCTTCTCGTACCCGAGACGGGCCCCCGCTTCACCCGCGAGCGCGTACCGCAGACCGGAGTCCGTCAACAGGTACTTGCGGCCACCGCCGCCGCGGCCGCTGACCTCGCGGAACAACAGTCCCGACCCCGGGCTGACGTATGCGCGGGCCGAACCGGCCACGACCTTCGCGGGATACTCGGGCCCCGACCAGGTAGCGAGTACCGGCCGGCCCTGGCCGGAGATGTCACCGGTGTAGATGCTGCACGAGACGGTCCGTGCCGCGTCGTCGACGCCCTGGGCGTCGCGATTCACCGGTTCGAGGACGTCGTCCGGCCAGCGCTTGCCTCCGGAGTCCTGCTCCTCGGTGGCTCCCGCGCTGGCCGCCTGGAGTGGTGTGATCGCGACGGGGTCCCGCTGCTGCAGTTGCGAACCACCCATGAAGAGCTTCGCCACCAGGGGCGTCGTGTACTGGAGACGGTCCTGGCGGACGACGTAGTAGTAGTCCGTCCCGGCAGCGGTGTACTTCAGGACGGTCCCCACCGCCTGCGCCTCTTCGGGAAGCTCCTCGGCCCCGGAGAAACCGGGCGGCGTCCCCGGCGTCACGTCGAGGGTCGGAAAGCGGATGTCCTCTCCCCCGTTGAGCGTCTCCAGCCACTGGGTCGACACTTTCTGAGGGGCACCCGGGTCTCTCAGCACCAGCTTGGTCAGCAGGTTCCGATTGGCGTCGTTCTCCCCGCCGTCGAGCCGCAGCCGGGTGCCTTCTGCGTCGACGACGTACCGTTCGCCGGTCTTGCTGTCCTCGACGTACTGGGCCTGGCCGTCGTTCAAGCGGTAGCGGTCACGGAGTGCGTCCTCGTCCTGGCCACCGAGCACGAAGACAGCCTGCTGCGGCTCGCCGCCGCTGTCCGCTCCCGGCTTCTCGCAGACGGCCCACTCCTTGGCACCCCCGGCGTCCTCCGGGCTCGGCAACCGGTCGGGGGCGTAGGGGATTCCGATGGTGGCACCGCGCGGAACTCCACCTTCGTCGATGTCCTGTCCGGACACCTCTATGACCTCGCCCTTGCCCTTGTCGAGCACCAGTCGGGCGGAGGCGAAGTTGAGCACCGGGTGGAGCTGCTTGTTCCTGCTGCCGTTCTTCCCCTCCTCGGGGAGCACGACGTAGCGCGTGGTGGAGTCGGTGTCGACGATGACGTACTGGCCCGTCTCGTCCCATCCGGGCGGCGCGCTGGGGGAGATGACGCCCCAGGCGATGCAGGCCACCACGAGGACGACGCTGAGCACCACGCTCGGCATGATCGCCCGGAAGGGACGCGGCGCGTCCTCGTCCGACACTCTGGATTCCGGCTGCAGAAAGGCTGCAAGCGTGCGCTTGCGCGCGAAAGTGTGGGCGCTGAGCTCGTCCCGGCGCGTCGCCATCGGTCCCCGTCTCTCCGTTTCCCCTGCTGAGTGATCGCCGGTGTCGCCGAGGCACGACGCCTCCCGCCGGCACGATCACCTCCCTCGGCGGCCACTACTATGCCGCCCCGGTGAGCCTACGCAAACGCGCGGGTGACGCCTGCACGTCGCGCGATCCGCACAAGGCCCTCACTCACCCCGCTGTCGGACGCATACCCGATGAGTATCCTGGCTGTCCGGCCGACGCCTGTTCACCGCTGCGTCGGCACGCCTGCGCCGCAGGAGCGCGCGGAAGCCGGCTGCGGGCGAAAACAGTGCAGATGAACCTCGAAGGGGATACACGGGGGATGACGAGCGCTACCCGAAGCCGGTCCGGCGACCGGCGCGGACCGCGTCAGCGGGACGACCGAGCTCAGGCCGCGTCCGGGGCGCAGGGGCCGAGCACCGCGACACTGCGCCCCCGCAGAAGTCCGGGAAGTCTCGGCCCGATGCGACTGCAGCAGTTGATGCTCGTCGAGATCGCCGCGGGCATCCTGCTGGTGGCCTGGATCGTGCGGCCCTGGCTGCTGATCCCCGCAGGAGTGGTCGCGGGTGTGCTCACGGTGTTCGCCGTGGTGCGGCGCCGCAAGCACCCGTTGACCGAGTGGTACGAGCTGAAGCGCTCGCTGCGCCGGCGCAGGCGTCAGGCGAAGCACCCGGTTCCGCCGAGCACCGATCCGAGCCTGGCACCGGTCGTGGAGTGCGACCCAGCGGTGCACACCTCCACCTACGTGACGCGAGACGACCGTGCGGTCGGCATGGTCGGCGACGGCACGTTCCTGACGGCGCTGGTCGCGGTGGAGGGCAAGGACGCGCCGCTGCGTCCGGGCCGTCCCGGGCGTGTCGAGCGCCCGTTGCCGCTGAACCTGCTCCACGACGCCCTCGAAACCGACGACATCCGGCTGGAGTCGGTGCAGATCGTCCAGCACACCCAGCCCGCCCCGGCGCCCCACCTGCCGGAGCATTCGGTGGTCACCCGCTCCTACGGGTCGCTGCGGGAGGCGTCGGGCATCCCGTCGCTCCGCATGACCTGGGTGGCCCTGAAACTGACGCCGGAACTCACCACGGAAGCGGTCGAAGCACGCGGCGGCGGGTTGGCCGGAGCGCAGCGGGCGCTGGTGAGGGCCGCGGATCAACTCGCGAGCCGCCTCGAAGGGGCGGGGTTCAGCGCGTCGGTCCTGAACGAGGCCGAACTGGTGTCGGCGCTGGCGACCTCGACGTGCCTCAACCCGCGTGCGGTGAACGCCAATGCGGCCGACGGCCGGCGGCCGCAGCGCCGTACGGAGGAGTCCGTGCGCGGCTGGCGCTGCGACGACCGCTGGCACGCGACGTACTGGATCAACCGCTGGCCGCAGGTCGGCCCCAACGCGGTGAGCGCCGCGCACCTCGCCTCGATCCTCACCGCACTCCCGGTCTTCACCTCCGTGTTCAGCCTGACGCTCGGGCCCGGTGACGGCCGCTCGGCGACGATCTCCGGGCACGTCCGCGTCGTCACCCGCAGCGAGAACGACCTGTCGGCCGCACGCCGTGAACTGCAACGTGTCGCCGGCCGGGCGAAGACCGGCGTCGTGCCCCTCGACCGGGAGCAACTGCCCGGCGTCCTCGCGACTCTGCCTCTGGGAGGTACCTGCTGATGTCTACTCCGGTGATGCCTCAGCAGGGCGGGATGCCCGGCGCGGGGCTGGGGCGGCAGCACGGCCAGGGCGGCGAGGCGCCGGGACAGCCCCGCCACGTGGCGACGCCGACGGACACCGGCATGATCCCGGTGACGGGCCGGCCGGAGGACGCCGGGCAGGACGTGCCGCGGCCGCGACGTCCCGGCTTCGGCCTGCGCGGCCCTCGCCATGTGCGGCACACCGTCGCCGTCGAGGAACTCGGCGCCATCGGTGTCCCGCTGGGGGACGACGGCGTGGTGATCGGCACGGATGCCCAGAAGCAGACGGCCGTGCTCGGCCTGAGCCGCCGGACGGCGTACGACGTGCTGCTGATCGGTGGCCTGTGGACGGCTCAGGTGCTGGCGCTGCGAGCCGCGGGTACGGGGGCGCGGGTGGCCGTGGAGACGGGGCGCGCCCACGTGTGGACGCCGCTGGCGCAGGCCGCCGGAGCGGAGCAGCAGTGCATCACGCTGCATCAGGTCGGGCATGTGCCGTCGATGGGGCCGTCGGTGAGCAGCCCGGTGGTCGTGATCCGCGACTGCGGCATGAAGCCGCCGCGGGGTCGGGTGACGTCTGCACCGTGGCAGTCGGTGGTGACGCTGCTTCCCTATCTGAGCCCCGCTGCGCCCCGGTTGTTGCAGACCTCCTCCCTGGTGGGGATCCAGCGGGTGTCGCCGGACGAGGCGGCGCACCTGTCGCGGACCATGCGCCTCCCGCAGGAGGAGGCGGAGACCCTTCCGCGTCTCGGCGACGGGGTGACGCTGTGGTGCACGCGCAAGGACCGGTACTACTCGCTGACGGAGCCGACCGATGCCGAGGCCGGTCTGTTGGGCAACGCGCGGCGCCTGGACTGACGCGCGGTGCCGCTCGGCCGCATGCTGTCCCGCCCGCTTCCCGGGCGGGCTGCGCGCCCCACCGGGCGGGTTCGGTGGGCCCGGGTGCGAAGTTGACCGGCGTGCGGTGTGCTTCGAGACTGGAAGCGTGCCCGGGGCTCCTCGCCGTGGGTGGGTCGGAGCGTGGTTCCGCGTCGCACCACCGACCCGGGCCATGGTGCGGTGTCCTCGGTTGTGATGATTAGGCTGGGTCACCGCGCAGCAAATCGGGGTGTGCGACCACAGCAGCAGGAGGCATTGTGAGCAGCGATCGGGACGATTTCCACGTCCGGGGCGCGGAACCGGGCTCCGATCGGCTCGACGCGGAGACCGATTCCGACCTGGACATCGAGTCGACGGGTCAGTTCACCATCGACTACACGCCTCCGGCCTGGTACACGCAGGACGCCGGACCCGGGGCCGGGGGTGGAACGCCTGCCGGTCCGCAGCCGTCTGCTCCTGCTCCTCCGCCACCACCCGCCTATCCCGGTCCTCCCGTCGGAGGTCCGGCGGCACCCGGTCCGGGTGGGCCGGTCCCTCCGGGGCCGGAGGCTGCTGTGCCGCCGGTGTTCTCCCCGCAGTCTTCCGGTGAGTGGCAGGCGTCGGGGTCGGGGCACGCCTCGAACGGGCCGCAGGAGCCGGCGGAGAGCACCGGCGATCTGGAGAGCGGCGACACGATGCGGTTCTCCGCGGCGGATCTGCGTCGCGAGATGGAGCGGCTGCGCGGCGAATCGGCTTCTCCGCGGGACGAGGGCGAGGCGGAGGTGGAGCAGGACGCGGTTCCTGCGCAGGAGCTTCCGTCGGAGGGTGTGCCGGCCGAGGACGGGGAACCGGAGGACGACGCATCCACCGGGCGGGACGACGCCCCGGAGGGCGCAGAGCCCGCGGGCGAGGAGGACACGCCGGACGGCGAGGAGTCGGAGGCGGGGACGCTCGCGGAGGGCGGCGCGGATCCGGACTCCGCGCAGAGCGGGGCGGGCGCCCCGGCCGGGGGCGCGGCGGACGGACTTCCCCCGCTGCCACCGCAGTTCGCGCCCGCCGACCCTGCCCGGCAGGGCGCTGCGGCGCCCCCGCAACCCGGTCCCGCCCAGCCCGCGGATCCGCCGGGCCCCGTGCCTCAGGAAGGGGCGGTGCCCCAGCAGCGCACGGGTCGGCCCGCACCACCACCGGGGCAGCAGCCGCCACCCGGCGGATACGGATACCCGCAGCAGGCGCCCGGCGGGTACGGCTATCCCCAGCCGCAGCAGGGCGGGTACGGATACCCGCAGCAGCAGCCGCACCCCGGGCAGCACCCCGCCCAGCAGTACCCGGGAACCCCACCCGCCCAGCAGCAGCCCCCGCAACAACAGCCGCACCCGCAGCAGGGCGGGTACGGATACCCGCAGCAGCAGCCACATCCCGGGCAGCACCCCGCCCAGCAGTACCCGGGAACCCCACCCGCCCAGCAGCAGCCCCCGCAACAGCAACCGCACCCGCAGGGGCCCGGCGCTCCTGAGCAGGACCCGCGGCGTCAGGGGCACGCCGGGTCTCCCCTGGGCTACACCGCCGCGGTGGAGTTGTCGTCCGACCGGCTGGTGAGCGGCAGGAAGAAGCCGCGTTCGCAGAATCCGGCGAAGGGCAACTCGCGCTTCAAGCTCGGTGGGAAGAAGGAGGAGGCGGAGCGGCAGCGGAAACTCCAGCTGATCCGTACCCCGGTGCTCTCCTGCTACCGCATCGCGGTGATCAGTCTGAAGGGTGGTGTCGGAAAGACGACGACCACGACCGCGCTCGGGTCGACCCTGGCGACGGAGCGGCAGGACAAGGTCATCGCGATCGACGCCAACCCCGACGCGGGCACCCTGGGACGACGGGTGCGCAGGGAGACCGGCGCGACCATCCGCGACCTGGTGACGGCGATCCCGTACCTGAACAACTACATGGACATCCGCCGGTTCACCTCCCAGGCGCCCTCGGGTCTGGAGATCCTGGCCAACGACGTGGACCCGGCGGTCTCGACGACGTTCAACGACGACGACTACCGTCGTGTCATCGACGTGCTGGGCCAGCAGTATCCGATCATCCTGACCGACTCGGGAACCGGGCTGTTGTACTCCGCGATGCGGGGAGTCCTGGACCTCGCCGACCAGCTGATCATCATCTCCACTCCGTCCGTCGACGGCGCCAGCAGCGCCAGCACCACGCTGGACTGGCTTTCCGCGCACGGTTACGGCGATCTGGTGCGCCGCAGCATCACCGTGATCTCGGGTGTCCGGGAGACCGGAAAGATGATCAAGGTCGAGGACATCGTGTCGCACTTCGAGACACGGTGCCGCGGCGTCGTCACCGTTCCGTTCGACGAACACCTCTCTGCCGGCGCGGAGTTGGATCTGGACATGATGCGCCCGAGGACGCGCGAGGCGTACTTCAACCTCTCGGCGCTCATCGCGGAGGACTTCTCGCGGGCCCAGCAGGAGCAGGGACTGTGGACGTCCAACGGCAATCCGCCGCCGCAGCAGGCTCCGCCGATGCCCGGCCAGCCCGGGTACGGGCAGCAGCCCGGATACGGTCAGCAGCCCTACGGTCAGCCGGGGCAGCAGCCGCCACCGCAGCCGTACCCGCCGCAGCAGCCGTACGGCTATCCGCAGCAGCCGCCTCCGCCGCAGGGATACCCGCCGCAGGCCGGGGCCGGCTGGCAGCAGCCACCTCCGCCGCAGCAGTAGCGACGGACGACGAGGAACGCCCCGGGCATCCGCACGATGCCCGGGGCGTTCCTCGTCGCGTCGGGAGGCGCGGGCCGGCCGGAGTCCGGCCGGCCCGGACATCAGGCGGGAGGAGTCAGCCCTTCGGCGTCCGCATCGGCGACGAGCACCCTGCACCGGTCGACGTCCTCGGCGATCCGAGTGGTCAGTTCGTCGAGGGTGTCGAACCGCTGCTGGCCGCGGACCCACGCCAGGAACTCGACGCAGACGTGGAGCCCGTACAGTTCGAGCCCCACCCGGTCGATGGCGTAGGCCTCCACCGTGCGTTCCGTTCCGTCGAACTGCGGATTGGTGCCCACGGAGACGGCGGCGGGCATGGCTCCCCGGGCATCGGCCGGACCGTCCGTGCCAAGGACCGTCAGCCACCCCGCGTACACGCCGTCTGCTGGGACGGCGGTGTGCGGCAGCGTCTCCACGTTGGCGGTGGGGAAGCCCAGTTCACGACCGCGCTGCGCGCCCCTGACGACGACGCCCTCGACGCGGTGCGGCCGCCCCAGGACCTCCGCCGCCCCGGCCACGTCACCCTCGGCGACGAGTCGCCGGGTGAGCGACGACGAGAACGGTGCGCCGCCGCCCGCCTCTCCGTGGGCGAAAAGGTCGACGACGTCGACGTCGAAGTCGTAGGTGCTGCCCAGTTCTGCGAGGGTCTCGACGGTGCCGGCGGCCCGGTGACCGAAACGGAAGTCGGGACCCTCCACGACGGCACGCGCATGCAGTTTGTCGACGAGCACCTTCACGACGAAGTCGGCCGGCGACAGCTGCGAGAACTCCTGGGTGAACGGCAGGACCAGCACGGCGTCGACGCCGAGTCCGGCCATCAGGTCGGCGCGGCGGTGGTGCGGCGCGAGGAGCGGTGGATGGCTGCCGGGCCGTACCACCTCGCTGGGGTGGGGATCGAAGGTCACGACCACGGCAGGCACGCCGAGTTCCCGGGCCCGCCGGACGGCCTTGCCGATGATCAGCTGGTGTCCGCGGTGCACCCCGTCGTAGGAGCCGATGGTGACGACGCTGCGCCCCCAGCCCTCCGGGATGTCCTCCAAGCCACGCCAGCGCTGCACTGTGCTGCTCCTCGCGGTTACCTGATGAAACTGTGCCGGTCCCAGGGTGCCATGCTGCTCGGCGCGCGGTGCACGGACCCGCCCCGGTGACCTGCCGCTCAGCCGCCCTGCGCGAAGACCGCCAGGCTTTTCGCCCGCCCCCGGTGGGGTTCGACGAGGGCGAGGAAGCGGTCGTCGGGGCCGAACGCGGCGATCGGCCCTCCGCTGCCGGCGACGTCCGCCGGCATGGTGATGCGGGCGCCGTTGGTGAGCAGGTGGGCGGCCTGGTTGTCGACGTCCCAGCGGGGGAAGGCCGCTGCCGCTGCTTCGCCGAGCGGCAGCAGGGAGAGCGCGCCGTCGGTGTCCCGCTCCGCCTGGAGCTGTTCCAGGGTGCGGGCGCCGTCGAGCCGGTACGGGCCGACGCGGGTGCGCCGCAGTGCGGTGAGGTGCCCGCCGACGTCGAGTGCGGCTCCCAGATCGCGGGCGAGGGCACGGATGTAGGTGCCCGAGGAGCAGACCACGGAGACCAGGACGTCCACCACGGGCGTCCCGTCCTCGGCCTGCTCCGGGTGCACGGCGTGCACGGCGAACGAGGAGACGCTGACGGGACGGGCGGGGATGTCGAAGTCCTCACCCTCGCGGGCACGTTGATAGGACCGCTTGCCGTCGATCTTGACGGCGCTGACCTTGGACGGCACCTGGAGGATGTCGCCGGTCAGCGGCTTCACGGCCGCCTCGACCGCTTCGCGCGTGACACCGGAGGCGTCCCGGGAGGCGGTGATCTCCCCCTCCGCGTCGTCGGTGAGGGTGCTCTGTCCGAGGCGTACGGTGCCGACGTACTCCTTCTCCGTCAGGGCGAGGTGCCCGAGGAGCTTGGTGGCACGTTCGACGCCGAGGACCAGCACCCCGGTCGCCATCGGGTCGAGAGTCCCGGCGTGCCCCACCCGACGGGTGCGGGCGATGCCGCGCATCCTGGCGACGACGTCGTGGGAGGTGAAGCCGGAGGGCTTGTCGACGACGACCAGTCCCCCGGGCTCCATCGGATTCCTGCGTGTCACTCGTCCCGGTCCTCGTCGTCCGCCGCTTCGTCCTCGCCGGGCCTGCGGTAGGGGTCGGCGTCCCCCGCGTAGGCGGCGCCGGAGGAGGCCTTGCGGACCTCCTCGTCCGAGGCCTTGGCGCGGGCCAGCAGGTCGTCGATGTTCTTGGCGTTCTCGGGGAGGGCGTCGGGGACGAAGGTCAGCGTAGGGGTGAACTTGACGCCGGCCGCCGCGCCGACGGCGGAACGGAGCACGCCCTTGGCGCTCTCCAGCCCGCGCGCCGCCTGCTCGCGCTGCTCGTCGTCGCCGTACACCGTGTAGAAGACGGTCGCCTCCCGCAGGTCGCCGGTGACCCGCGTGTCCGTGATCGTCACGTGCGAGCCGAGACGGGGGTCCTTCACACCCCGCTGCAGCTTCCTCGCGACGACTTCACGGATGAGGTCCGCCAACCTCTTCGCCCGTGCGTTGTCGGCCACTGGTCCGTCTCCTCATCCTGTCCTGCCCGGCTGCTGTCCGCCGCCGTCGTCATTCGTCTTCGTCGCTGTGGAACTGCCGTCGCACCGACAGCAGCTCCACCTCGGGCCGGTCCGCCACCATGCGTTCGCACCGGTCCAGCACCTCTGCGAGGTGGGCCGTGTCCCCGGAGACCGCGGCCAGCCCGATCCGGGCGCGCCGGTAGAGGTCGTTGTCACCGACCTCCGCGACGCTCACAGCATGCTTGCGCTGGAGTTCGGCGATGACCGGGCGTACGACGGACCGCTTCTGCTTGAGCGACCGGACGTCGCCCAGCAGGAGGTCGAACGAGAGAGTCCCCACATACACCCGGTGATCGTAGCGGCAGCGGCCGGGACCGGTCGACGGAGTTTCTCCCCCGCCGACCGGCCCCGGGCACGTGCTGCGCATCAGACGCGGGGCTTCTCCCGCATCTCGTACGTCGCGATGACGTCGTCGACCTTGATGTCGTTGTAGCTGCCGAGGTTGATACCGCCCTCGAAGCCTTCACGGATCTCGGTGACGTCGTCCTTGAAGCGACGCAGGCCCTCGATGTTGAGGTTCTCCGCGACGACCTTGCCGTCGCGCAGCAGGCGGGCCTTGGTGTTGCGCTTGACCTCGCCGGAGCGGATGAGGACACCCGCGATGTTGCCGAGCTTGGAGGAGCGGAAGATCTCGCGGATCTCCGCGGTGCCGAGCTCGACCTCCTCGTACTCCGGCTTGAGCATGCCCTTGAGGGCCGCCTCGATCTCCTCGATGACCTGGTAGATCACCGAGTAGTACCGGACGTCGACGCCCTCACGGTCGGCCAGCTGGGTGGCACGGCCCTCGGCACGCACGTTGAAGCCGATGACAATGGCGTCGGAGCCCGTCGCCAGGTCGATGTCGGTCTCGGTGACCGCACCCACACCGCGGTGCAGGATACGCAGGTCGACCTCTTCGCCGACGTCGAGCTGGAGCAGCGAGGACTCGAGAGCCTCCACCGAACCGGACGCGTCGCCCTTGATGATGAGGTTGAGCTGCTGCACCTGGCCGGCCTTGAGCACCTTGTCCAGGTCCTCCAGCGACACCCGGCGGGTGCGCTTGGCGAACGCCGCGTTCCGCTCGCGGGCGGCCCGCTTCTCGGCGATCTGACGGGCCGTGCGGTCCTCCTCGACCACCAGGAAGTTGTCGCCGGCGCCCGGGACGTTGGTGAGACCCAGTACCAGGACGGGGGTCGCGGGACCCGCTTCCTTGATGTGCTCGCCCTTGTCGTCGAGCATCGCGCGGACGCGCCCGTAGGCGTCGCCGACGACCATGGTGTCGCCGACCCGCAGGGTGCCGCGCTGCACCAGCACGGTGGCCACGGCGCCGCGGCCGCGGTCGAGGTGTGCCTCGATCGCGAGACCCTGCGCCTGCTGCTCCGGGTTGGCCCGCAGGTCCAGGGCGGCATCCGCGGTGAGGACCACGGCTTCCAGCACACCCTCGATGTTCTCGCCCTGCTTGGCGGAGATGTCGACGAACATGGTGTCGCCGCCGTACTCCTCCGCGATCAGGCCGTACTCGGTGAGCTGTCCGCGGACCTTGGTCGGGTCCGCGCCCTCGACGTCGATCTTGTTGACCGCCACCACGATCGGCACCTCGGCCGCCTTCGCGTGGTTCAGGGCCTCGATCGTCTGCGGCATCACACCGTCGTTGGCCGCCACCACGAGGATCGCGATGTCGGTCGACTTCGCACCGCGGGCACGCATGGCGGTGAACGCCTCGTGACCCGGGGTGTCGATGAAGGTGATCTTCCGCTCTTCGCCGTTGACCTCGGTGCTCGCCTGGTAGGCGCCGATGTGCTGGGTGATGCCGCCGGCCTCACCCTCGATGACGTTGGTCTTGCGGATCGCGTCGAGCAGGCGCGTCTTGCCGTGGTCGACGTGACCCATGACGGTCACGACCGGCGGACGCGGCAGCATGGCCTCCTCGCCGCCCTCGTCCTCGCCGAACTCGATGTCGAAGGACTCGAGAAGCTCGCGGTCCTCCTCCTCCGGGCTGACGATCTGGACGACGTAGTTCATCTCCTCGCCGAGGAGTGCCAGCGTCTCGTCGGAGACGGACTGGGTCGCGGTGACCATCTCGCCCAGGTTCAGCATGACCTGGACCAGCGACGCCGGGTTGGCGTTGATCTTCTCCGCGAAGTCCGTGAGGGAGGCACCGCGCGACAGCCGGACGGTCTCGCCCTTGCCGCGCGGCAGCATCACGCCGCCGACCGACGGCGCCGACATCTGCTCGTACTCCTGGCGCCGCTGCCGCTTCGACTTGCGGCCACGACGCGCCGGGCCGCCGGGACGGCCGAACGCGCCCTGCGTGCCACCACGGCCGCCGGGGCCGCCGGGACGACCACCGAAGCCCGGACGGCCACCGCCGGGACGGCCGCCGAAGCCACCGCCACCGCCGGGACGGCCGCCGAAGCCGCCGCGCCCACCGGGGCCGCCGGGACGACCGCCGCCGGGACGACCGCCGGGGCCACCGCGACCCGGTCCGGGACGCGGCCCGGCAGCCGGACGCTGCGGCATCATGCCCGGGTTCGGACGTGCGCCGCCGCCCGGGCGCGGGCCACCGCCGGCGTTCTGCGGACGCGGCATGTTGCCCGGAGTGGGCCTACCGCCGCCCGGGGCCTGCGGACGCGGACCGCCCTGGCCCTGACCGCCGGGGCGGTTGCCGCCCGGCTTGGGAGCACCCGGCTTCGGGGCACCGCCCGGCCGGGGCGCCTGGGGGCGCGCCATGCCGGAGGAACCGCCGGAGGTGAAGGGGTTGTTTCCGGGACGCGGACCGGTGGGCCGCCCACCGGGCTTCGGTGCCCCGGGACGTGCGCCGCCCTGGCCGGGCTTGGGAGCACCCGGCTTCGGAGCCTGGGCCCCGGGCTTGGGTGCCTGGCCGGGCTTGGGAGCACCCGGCTTCGGAGCCTGGGCCCCGGGCTTGGGTGCCTGGCCGGGCTTGGGAGCCGGTGCCTGGGGTGCGGCGGGTTCCGGCTTGGACTGCGCGACAGGCTGCGCGGGACCCGGCTTGGGACCGGGCTTCGGTGCGGCCCCACCCGGCTTCGGGACCTCGGGGCCGGGCTTGGGTGCCTGCCCCGGCTTGGGCGCGCCCGGCTTGGGCGCTGCGGACTTGGGGGCGCCCGGCTTGGGCGCGGCAGGTTTGGCCGCGGACTTCTTCGGCGCGGCAGGCTTCGCCGCGGACTTCTTGGCACCACCGGCGCCGCCCGCGTCGAGTGCGTCGGTGAGTTTGCGTACGACCGGCGCCTCAATCGTGGAGGACGCCGAACGAACGAACTCGCCGAGTTCATTGAGCTTGGCCATGACGACCTTGCTCTCGACTCCAAGCTCCTTGGCGAGCTCGTATACCCGGACCTTAGCCACTTCGCTCCTCACGGTCCGGGGGTGGGTCTCCGCCGGACCTTCGCTACTTGTGCATGGGCGTACTCATCGCGTACTCATCGAGTGCTCATCGCAATCTCGACCTACTTCCGACTCGCGAGGTACCTGTCCTGTGCGGGGTTGCACAGGCTTCTTACGGTTCTGTGTGTTCCGGCGGCTGCGGCTGCAGGCTCTGCAGTTCCGCGGTGTCGAGCGGCCCCGGGACCCGGAAGGCCCGCTGGAACGCCCGGCGGCGGACCGCCAGATCGACACAGGTCTGTGCCGGGTGCACATATGCACCCCGGCCGGGCAGCGTACCGCGAAGATCGGGAACGATGCGTTCCTCGATCAACACCACACGCAACAACCCGGCCTTGCCCGAGTGTTCCCGACAACCCACGCAGGTGCGCTCAGGGCATGCTCGGGCGCGTGTCCGGCGAGACACTGCTTCAGTCTACCTCCTCACACCGGGTGACTCTCCCGGGGGAGGATCGCCCGGTGCCGTCTCAGGCCTGTTCCGGAGTGGGTTCCACGGTCGCTCCGCGCACCGGTTCCGCCGTCGGGCTGTCCGGCCGGATGTCGATGCGCCAGCCGGTCAGCCGCGCCGCCAGGCGGGCGTTCTGCCCTTCCTTCCCGATGGCCAGGGACAGCTGGTAGTCCGGGACGGTGACACGGGCGGACCGTGCGGCCAGGTCCACGATCTCGACCTCGCTGACGCGGGCCGGGGAAAGGGCGTTGGCCACCAGTTCGGCCGGGTCCTCGGACCAGTCGACGATGTCGATCTTCTCGCCGTGCAGCTCCGCCATCACGTTCCGCACCCGGCCGCCCATGGGCCCGATGCAGGCGCCCTTGGCGTTCAGCCCGGAGCGGGTGCTGCGCACGGCGATCTTCGTGCGATGCCCCGCCTCACGGGCGATCGCGGCGATCTCGACGGAGCCGTCGGCGATCTCCGGAACCTCCAGCTCGAACAGCTTCTTCACCAGGTTCGGGTGGGTGCGCGAGAGCGTCACCGAAGGACCGCGCACACCCTTGACCACCCTGACGACGTACGTCCGCAACCGCGTGCCGTGGCCGTACTCCTCGCCGGGGACCTGCTCCTGCGGCGGGAGGATCGCCTCGAGCTTCCCGATGTCCACCAGCACGCTGCGGGGGTCCTTGCCCTGCTGGACGACGCCCGCCACGATGTCGCCCTCGCGCCCCGCGTACTCGCCGAAGGTGACCTCCTCCTCGGCGTCACGCAGCCGCTGCAGGATGACCTGCTTGGCGGTGGTCGCCGCGATGCGGCCGAAGCCCGACGGCGTGTCGTCGAACTCGCGCGGTTCGGCGCCCTCCTCCAGGTCGTCGGCGCTCTCCTTCGCCCACACCGTGACGTGGCCCGACCTGCGGTCCAGCTCGACGCGGGCATCGCGGCGGCTGCCCTCGGTACGGTGGTAGGCGATGAGCAGCGCGGACTCGATCGCCTCGACCAGCAGGTCGAGGGAGATCTCCTTCTCCCGGACCAGTCCCCGCAGGGCACTCATGTCGATGTCCACGGCTACGCCTCCTCCTGGCTCTCGTCGTCGGCGGACGCGGACATGCGGTCTGCCTTCTGCTGTTGTGCGGCCTGCTCGGCCCGTTCGGCGGCCTTGCGGTTGAACTCGATCTCCACCCGGGCCCCGGAGATCTCGTGGAAGGCGAGCCGGCGTTCGGTGGGCTTGCGGCCCTTGACGCCCGGCACCTCCAGTTCCACGCCTTCGTCGTCGACACCGGTGATGCGGCCGACGACCTCGGCACCCTCGTGCGGCTGCGCCTTGATCAGGCGCCCGGCGGCTCGCCGGAAGTGGCGCGGCTCGGTCAGCGGCCGGTCGGCGCCGGGTGAGGTGACCTCGAGGACGTAGGGCGCGCCGCCCATGACGTCCGACGCGTCGAGGGCCTCGGAGGCCGCGCGGCTCAGCTCTGCGCAGGTGTCGAGCTGCACACCGTCGTCGGAGTCGACCACGACGCGCAGCACGCGCCGCTTGCCCGCGGGGGTCACCGAGATCTCCTCGAGATCCAGCCCCCTCTCGCCGGCGAGCGGTTCCATCAGCCCGCGCAGCCTCTCGCTCTGGGTCGTGCTCATCCGGGTGACTCCTCGGCCGCGTGTGCTGTTGTAGGGGGAAGTTCGCGTGTCCGGGGCAAGCCTATCGCCTGCGTTCCGCTGTTCCGACCACGGAGGGCACCACGTCCCGCCCTCCGACGCTCCCGTACCCCGCCGCGGGGTGTCGACACTTCGGCGGCCCCGACCCCGGCCCCGACCCTCGCCCGGACCGCGGACCGTCCGCACTGCTCCTCCGCACCCGGACACTGCCGGCGGGCGTCCCTCTTGGGCCGCCGGAGTGCGCCGCGGGCGCGTCCCCCACCACCCGGCAGGAAAGCGGGAAATCGCACAGGTAATCTCGCCTCGCGTGATCATCACCCGCCGCCGTCCGGCCGGGTGGCAGCCGTGCGCCCGTCCCACGGGGCCGGCGGAACGAACCACTGCTTGGGGAGTGCACCATGCCGTCCACGACGACGCCTGGCGAGTCGGCCGGTTCCCGTCAGGACGGGACGGGGCCCCGGCGCCGCTCGGTGCTGGCGGGTGCCGGACTGCTGGCCGTCGGCACCGCTGCCACCGGTTGCACCGACGGCCCGTCGCCCGCCGAGCTGCGCCGCCGCAAGGACGAGGCGGACCGGATGCGGCGGGAGGCCGCACGCGACAGCGAGGTCCTGCTGGCCCGGTACGCCGGCACGCTCGCCGCCCACCCGGGGCTGGGAGGCAGACTCGCGCCGCTCCGGGAGGCCGTGGCACGCCATGTCGACGTCCTGGACCCGCAGCGCGGCGACCGCGGGCGGAGACGGACCGAAGCCCCGCGGATGGCCGTCCCCGGCGACGAGGGGCGTGCGCTGGCGGAACTGGCCTCGGCGGAGCGCCGGACCGCCGACGCACGGATGCGGGCGCTCGTGGACGCGCCGCCGGAACTGGCCCGGCTGCTGGCCTCCGTGGCCGCCGCCGGCAGCGGCCACGTCTTCCTGCTCACCCGGGACGCATGAGGAGGGCAGCACCGTGACGACATGGCGAGATGCCGAGGTGGAGCTGGAAGCTCTGCAGGCCGCTCTGGAGGCCGAGCACGCCGCGGTCTACGGCTACGGCGTCGTGGGCGGTCGTATCGCGGACGACGGCCGGGAAGCGGCACGCGCCGCCTGGGACGCCCACCGGGCCCGTCGCGACACGCTGCACCGGCGGGTGCGGGACCTGGGCGGCACGCCCCGGGCCGCGGCGGCCGCCTACGCCCTGCCGTTCAACGTTCCGGACGCCGCGGCGGCGGGACGGCTGGCGGCCGAGTTGGAGGACCGGGTGGCGGCCGTGTACGCGGACCTCGTCCGCGCCACCGGCGGCGACGCTCGGCGGGACGCGGCCTCCGCACTGCGGGAAGCCGCCCTCCGGGCACTGCGCTGGCGCGGCACGGGCGTAGCCTTCCCTGGGCTCGCCGAACGGGCGGAGCCGGTGCGCACCGGCACGACGGAACGGCCGAGGGGCGAGCCGCGACCGCTCTGACCACGGCATGCGCGCTCCGCACTGCTGAGCACGCCCGCACCCGTTCGGAAAGGCCGACGCCGGACATGCCCTCCGTACTGCCCCTGGACCCGCCGCAGCGTCTCGTCCGCGCCCTCCGGACCCACCCGGATCCCTCGCTCGCGAGCGGATGGCTGGACTCGCTGCCCGAACGGCTGGAGGGAACGCTGCGGCGCTGGGACCTCGCCGGAGAACGCGTGGTCTCGCCCGGTGGGCGCAGCAGCCTCGTCGTGCTCGTGCGACTGGCGGACGGCGCTCCCGCCGCGCTGAAGCTGACGGCACCGGCGGAAGCGGCGGCGGCGGAGGCGGAGGCGCTGACGCGCTGGAACGGCTGGGGCTCGGTCCGCCTGCTGCGGTCGGCTCCGGAGGAGGGTGCGCTGCTGCTGGAGCGCCTGCACGGCGAGGTCTCGCTCCGCTCACTGCCGGAGGCCAGGGCGATGCTCGAGGCCGGCTCGGTACTGCGACGGCTGTGGGTGACTCCGGCTCCTGGCCACGGCCTCCCCACGCTTGCGCAGGCCACGGAGCGGGCAGCGGCGTCCATGCGGACGGACGCGCCCGCGGAGGCGGCGCCGCTCGTGGAGGAGGCGCTGGAGCTGCGGGAGGCGCTGCTCCACGACGCGCCACCGCCCGCTCTGCTGCACGGCGACTTCCGGCAGGGCGCGGTGCTCTCCGCGGACGCCGAGCGCGCGCCCTGGCTCACGGTCGGACCGGAGCCGCTGGTGGGCGAGGTCGCCTACGACCTGGCGCGGCTGGTGCGCGACCGGCTGCACGACCTGATGGCCTCGGCAGGGGCGCCGGCCGTGACGCGCAGGAGGCTGCACGCTTTGGCGGACTCCCTGGAGGTGGACCCCGAGAGGCTGCGGGGCTGGGCGCTGTACCGGGCGGTGGAGTCGGGCATCCGGCACATCGCACGGGGGGACCGGCTGGACGGCGAGGCGCTGCTGGAGTTCGCGGGCTGGCTCTGACGGCCGGGAGCCGCCGTGCGGCGGGTGGGCCCGGCGGAGCCGGTGCTCCGCCGGGCCCACCCGGGCACACGGACGGTCAGACGCGTGCGGCCAGGCGGCTGACGGCCTCGGCGAACGGGAGTTCCTCGCGCTCGCCGGTCCTGCGGTCCTTCAGTTCGAGCAGACCGTCCTTCACGCCGCGGCCTGCCACCAGGATCGTCGGCACCCCGATGAGTTCGGCGTCGGTGAACTTCACGCCGGGCGAGACACCCGCACGGTCGTCCACCAGCACCCGCACGCCGGCGGCGCCCAGCCGCTCCGCGACGTCCAGCGCCGCCTCGGTCTGTGCGGTCTTGCCGGCCGCGACGACGTGCACGTCGGCGGGTGCGACCTCGCGGGGCCAGCACAGTCCCTTGTCGTCGGCGGTCTGCTCGGCGAGTGCGGCCACGGCGCGGGAGACACCGACGCCGTAGCTGCCCATGGTGACGCGCACCGGCTTGCCGTTCTGCCCCAGCACGTCCAGCTCGAAGGCGTCCGCGTACTTGCGGCCGAGCTGGAAGATGTGGCCGATCTCGATCGCGCGGTCGAGCGTGATGCCCTGGCCGCACTTCGGGCAGGGGTCGCCGGGCTCCACCACGACGACGTCGAGGTACCGGTCGACGTCGAAGTCCCGGCCGCAGACCACGTTCCGGGCGTGGGTGTCGGGCTTGTTGGCCCCGGTGACCCAGCTGGTGCCGGGAGCGACGCGCGGGTCGGCGAGGTAGCGGAAGGCCTTGCCGGCCATGCCGCCCTGCGGGCCGACGTAGCCGCGGACGAGGTCGGGGCGATCGGTGAAGTCCTCGGCGGTGACGAGTTCGACCTCGGCCGGCGCCAGGTGCTCCGCGAGCTTGCCCAGGTCGACCTCGCGGTCGCCGGGGACGGCCACCGCGGTGATCTCTCCGTCGACCTTGACGAGCAGGTTCTTCAGGGTGGCGGAGGCGGGGATTCCCAGGTGCTCGGCGAGCGTCTCGATCGTCGGGGTGTCGGGGGTGTCGAGTTCCTCGACGGGCGGATGCTCCGCACCCTCCACCGGGGGCACCACCGTGGTCATGGCCTCGGTGTTGGCCGCGTAGCCGCAGGACGGGCAGTCGACGAAGGTGTCCTCGCCCGCCGCGGCGGGCGCGAGGAACTCCTCGGACGCGGAGCCGCCCATGGCTCCCGAGACCGCGGAGACGATGCGGTAGTCCATGCCGAGACGTTCGAAGATCCGCTGGTAGGCCTGACGGTGGAGTCGGTAGGACTCCTCCAGGGCCTCGTCGCTGACGTCGAAGGAGTAGGAGTCCTTCATGGTGAACTCGCGGCCCCGCAGGATGCCGGAGCGGGGGCGGGCCTCGTCGCGGTACTTGGTCTGGATCTGGTAGATCATCACCGGCAGGTCCTTGTAGGACGAGCACTGGTCCTTGACGACCTGGGTGAAGATCTCCTCGTGGGTGGGACCGAGCAGGTAGTCGCCGCCCTTGCGGTCCTTGAGGCGGAAGAGGAGGTCGCCGTACTCCTCGTAGCGGCCGGACTGCTCGTAGGGCTCCTTCGGCAGAAGTGCGGGCAGCTGCACCTCCTGGGCGCCGATGGCGTCCATCTCCTCGCGCACGACGCGGGCCACGTTCTCCAGAACCTGCTTGCCGAGCGGCAGCCAGGTCCAGATGCCCGCCGCGGCGCGACGGACGTATCCGGCGCGGACGAGCAGCTTGTGGCTGAGCGTCTCGGCGTCGGCCGGGTCGTCGCGCAGCGTCTTCAGCATCGAGTGGGACAGACGCTGGACTCGGGCTGCCATCGGGATTCTCCTGCCGGGATGAGGTGCTGTGTGCGAAGGAACGCGGTGGAACAGGAGGTTAGCCGTTCACCGCTGCCGGGCGGAAATGCGTTTGCCGCGGGCCGCGTCCCGGTGCCGCGTGGGAGCCGCCCTCACCGGTGCCGCAGCGGCAGCCGGGCGCCCATCACGACGTACAGGGACGTCGCGGAAGGGAACTGCACCCGGTCGGCGAGATCGCGGTAGCCCAGGGAGCGGTACAGCGCACGGGCCGGGGAGTCGGTGTCGATCGCGGAGAGGATGGAGCGCGGCTCCTCCGCGGCATCCGTGAGCCGCGTGATCAGGGCACGCCCGATACCGCGGTGCTGGAACGCGGGGTGCACGTGCAGTTCGGTGACGGCGAAGGCGTCGCTGAGCCAGTCGGCGTGCCCCGCCTGCCGCAGGTAGGGGTGGACCACGGTCGACCACCACTGTGTGCGGTCGTTGGGCATGCCATAGACGAATCCGACGAGCCGGTCGTTCTCTGTGGTGGCCCCCAGCGCGCGGGCTCCCCGCATGCCGGCGTGACGCGTCACGATGTGGCGGCGCACCGCCACCTCGTCGTCCGTCAGCCCGAACGCGAGGGCCTGCACGGCGAGTGCCTCGTCGACGCGTGCGGAGAGGTCGAGGGGGCCGATGTCCACCGGTCGGGGGTCCGGGCGGTGCTCGCCGGAAGTGTGCCGCATGGCGGGGAGGCTACTAGGTCCGGGACACCGGGCCGGCCCGGTCAGAACAGGACGCTCATGAAAGCGCCGACCTCGCGGAAGCCGACCCTGCGGTACACCGCCCGCGCGGGCAGGTTGTAGTCGTTGACGTAGAGGCTCGCCACGGGAGCGACATCGCGCAGGGCGTACCGCAGCACCGCCGCCATGCCGGCCTCCGCCAGTCCCCTGCCGCGGTGCTCGGGGGCGACCCAGACGCCCTGGATCTGACAGGCGTGGGGCGTGGCGGCACCGATCTCCGCCTTGAACACCACCCTGCCGTCCTCGATGCGGGCGAACGACCTCCCCGTGCCGACGAGTTCGGCGACGCGTGCCTGGTAGACGAGACCGCCGTCCCCGGCGAGCGGCGAGATGCCGACCTCCTCGGTGAACATCGCGACGCAGGCGGGCATGACGATGTCCATCTCGTCCTTGCGGACCCGCCTGACCGACGGGTCGGGGGCGACGTCGGGGGGAATCGTTTCGGTGGCCATCAGCGGCTGGTGCGCCCGCACCTCCCGTGCCGGGCCCCAGTGGCGCTGCAGACGGGACCAAAGGGCGCCGGTGGGAACCGCGGGACCCACGATCGAGGAACACCGCCTGCCCTGCCGCCGTGCCCGCTCGGCGAAGGCCCGGACGGCCTCGTCACCCGCGCAGAGCGGAACGAGGTTGGCACCCGCGTAGCACAGGGCCTCCAGCCTGCCGTGGCGGAACCAGCCCCACATTTCGCCGCCGAGCCGCCAGGGATCCAGACCGGCGGTCTGCACGCGGGCGGCGACGAAGGCGTTGTTGACCGGTTCACGCCGCAGCACGGTCAGGGCCGCGTCGAGCTCGTCGGGGTCGAGGACCCTGGTCGAGGTGGTCGTCAGCACGTGCGCCTCGCTCGCCGTGACGGGGGGCCGGAGACCGCCGGTCGCCTGCGTGGACCGGCGGGAGTCCACCCTAGCCCGGCGCCGGTGGGGACGGAGTGCCTCCGGGACGGGCGGACGGCCCGGGTGCGGCACCGGATCGCCCCGTGCACCGCCGCACGACCGCGCCCCGGGACCGCGGGTCGGCAGGGTCCCGGGGCGCTGGGGTCGAGGGGCGCTGGGGTCGAGGGCGGGTCCCCCGGGCCCGGAGCGGTTCAGCCGGCGACGGAGATCGATGGCTCGCCGGACTCGACGCCGTCCTTCTCCATCTGCTCGGCGATCTTCATGGCCTCGTCGATCAGCGTCTCGACGATCTTCGACTCGGGGACGGTCTTGATGACCTCGCCCTTGACGAAGATCTGGCCCTTGCCGTTGCCGGAGGCGACACCGAGGTCGGCCTCGCGGGCCTCGCCGGGACCGTTGACGACACAGCCCATCACCGCGACGCGGAGCGGCACCTCCATGCCCTCCAGTCCGGCGGTGACCTCGTCCGCGAGCTTGTAGACGTCCACCTGGGCGCGGCCGCAGGACGGGCAGGAGACGATCTCCAGGCTGCGCTGCCGCAGGCCGAGGGACTCGAGGATCTGGATGCCGACCTTCACCTCCTCGGCGGGCGGCGCGGAGAGCGAGACGCGGATGGTGTCGCCGATGCCTTCGGACAGCAGCGCGCCGAACGCCACCGAGGACTTGATGGTGCCCTGGAAGGCGGGACCGGCCTCGGTGACACCGAGGTGCAGCGGGTAGTCGCACTGGGCGGCGAGCTGCCGGTAAGCATTGATCATCACGACCGGGTCGTTGTGCTTGACCGAGATCTTGATGTCGCGGAAGTCGTGCTCCTCGAACAGGGAGCACTCCCACAGCGCGGACTCCACCAGCGCCTCGGGGGTGGCCTTGCCGTACTTCTCCAGCAGCCGCCGGTCGAGCGAGCCGGCGTTGACGCCGATGCGGATCGGGATGCCCGCGCCGGAGGCAGCGGCCGCGATCTCCTTGACCTTGTCGTCGAACTGCTTGATGTTGCCCGGGTTCACCCGGACGGCCGCGCAGCCCGCGTCGATCGCGGCGAAGACGTACTTCGGCTGGAAGTGGATGTCGGCGATGACCGGGATCTGCGACTTCCGGGCGATGGTCGGGAGTGCGTCCGCGTCCTCCTGGGTCGGGCAGGCGACGCGCACGATCTGGCATCCGGAGGCGGTGAGCTCGGCGATCTGCTGCAGCGTCGCGCCGATGTCCGCGGTGCGGGTGGTGGTCATGGACTGCACCGAGACCGGTGCGTCACCGCCCACGGCCACCGGGCCCACCTGGATCTTCCGGCTGACGCGGCGGTCGGCGAGCTTGGTCGGTACGTCCGGCATTCCGAGCGAAATCGCTGTCATCGGCGGTGCAACCCCAAGGTCTGGATCATGGGCCCGAGATCGTCGAGCGGGCTCCGGCGCCACGTGGCGCCGGAGCCGAGATTACGACACGGGCAGTGCGCGAAGCACATCGCGCCCCGCAAACTCATGCGGCCGCGCGCCCGAACGAGTGAGTGCCGGAGGGTGACCGGCGGCTCTCGCAGTCGGCTACCCCGTCAGCCGGACCGGGTTGACGATGTCGGCGGCCATCACGAGCAGCGTGAAGCAGACGAACACTCCGGCGACGACATAGGCGACGGGCATCAGCTTGGCGACGTCGAACGGCCCCGGGTCCGGCCTCCGCAGCACCCGGGCGACACCCCGGCGCAGCGACTCCCAGAGCGCTCCCGCGATGTGCCCGCCGTCCAGCGGGAGCAGCGGCAGCATGTTGAACAGGAACAGCGACAGGTTGAACAGCGCCACCATCTGCAACATCATCGCGATCTGGTACGTCGCGGGGATGTCGAGGGCGAAGATCTCACCGCCGACGCGCGCGGCGCCGATGACCCCCATCGGGGAGTCCTGTTTGCGTTCGGCGTCACCGAAGGTCGCGGCCCACAGGTCGTCGACCTTGGACGGCAGATCCACCAGGGCCTCGAAGCCCATGACCATCATGCCGCCCATGCGGTCGACGGCCTGCGGGAAGGTCTGCTCGACGACGCCGCCTGCAGGCCGGAACCCCAGGAATCCGGTGGTGACGTACTCGCCCTCGATCTGACGGCCGTTCTCGTCTATCGCCGCGACCCGGTTCTTCACCAACTGGGCGTGGAGGGTGCGGCGCTCACCGTTCTTGCCCTCGACGAGGATGGTCGCGCTTCCGGTCGTGTCGCGGATCTCGTCGCGCAGCTCGTCCCATTCGGTGACCTTCCGGCCGTTGAACGCGAGGAAGGTGTCGCCGGGGCGCAGCCCCGCCTTCTCGGCCGGCGTGTCGGCGGCGCCGCGCGGGCACTTCCGGCCGGGGTCCGCCGAGGCGGGCAGAACGCAGTCACCGACACTGGCGACGGTGGTCGTCGTGGTGTTGACGCCGAAGGTCATCAGGACGCCGAGGAACACCACCACGGCGAGCAGGAGGTTCATGAACGGCCCGGCGAACATGACGACGACGCGCCGCCACGGCTTGCGCGTGTAGAACAGTCGGGTCTCGTCGCCGGGCTGCAGCTCCTCGTAAGCCGCCTCGCGGGCGTCCTCGATCATGCCGCGGAACGGAGAGGTGGAACGCTTCCGCACCTTGCCGTCGTCGCCGGGCGGGAACATACCGATCATGCGGATGTAGCCGCCGAGCGGGATCGCCTTGATGCCGTACTCGGTCTCGCCCCGGCGCCGGGAGAAGATCGTCGGGCCGAACCCGACCATGTACTGCGGAACCCGGACGCCGAACATCTTCGCTGTCGTCAGATGGCCGAGCTCGTGCCAGGCGATGGAGATCAGCAAGCCGAACGCGAAGACGACTATGCCGAGAATCCACATCAGGAGCGTCATGCGCGTGCCTCCACTGCCGCCGTCCGGGCCGCCCACTCGCGGGCGCGGGTCCGCGCCCAGGCCTCGGCCTCCAGGACACCGTCCAGGGTCAGGTCGGTGCCTCCCGTCGAGGTACTCGTGTGCTCCTCGACCACAGAGGCGACGGTATCGACAATTCCCGTGAAGGGCAGCCCACCCGCGAGGAACGCCTCCACGCACTCCTCGTTCGCCGCGTTGTAGACGGCGGGTGCGGTGCCGCCGAGCGCGCCGACACGGCAGGCCAGCGGCACGGCGGGGAAGGCCTTGTCGTCCAGTGGCAGGAACTCCCAGGACATCGCGGTGGTCCAGTCGAACACCGGCCCCGCGTCCGGTACCCGTTCGGGCCAGCCGATGCCGAGCGCGATGGGCAGCCGCATGTCCGGCGGTCCGCACTGGGCGAGTGTCGAGCCGTCGGTGAACTCGACCATGGAGTGCACCGCGGACTGCGGGTGCACGACGACCTGGATGCGGTCGAACGGGATGTCGTACAGCAGGTGGGCCTCGATGACCTCCAGACCCTTGTTGACCAGGGTCGCGGAGTTGACGGTGATCACCGGGCCCATGGCCCAGGTGGGGTGCGCCAGGGCCTCGGCGGGTGTGACATCGGCGAGTTCCTCGCGGGTGCGGCCGCGGAACGGTCCGCCGGAGGCGGTGACCAGCAGCTTGCGCACCTCGCCGCGGGTGCCGCCCATGAGCGCCTGGAACAGCGCGGAGTGCTCCGAGTCGACGGGAACGATCTGCCCGGGCTTCGCCAGCGCCTTCACCAGCGGCCCGCCGACGATCAGGGACTCCTTGTTGGCGAGGGCCAGCATCCGCCCCGCCCGCAGCGCCGCCAGCGTCGGGGCGAGGCCGATGGAGCCGGTGATGCCGTTGAGGACAGTGTGGCAGGGAGAGGCGGCCAGGTCCGCGGCGGCGTCCGGTCCCGCGAGCACCTCCGGAAGCGGCTCCCCGGCACCGTATGCCGCCCGCAGCGCCTCGCGCAGTGCGTCGGCCTTGTCCGGGCGGGCGACGGCCACGGTGTCGACCCGAAGCGTCCGCGCCTGCTCGGCGAGCTCGGCGACCCGTCCGCCGTTGGCGGAGAGGCCCGTCACCCGGAAGCGGTCCGGGTTGCTCAGCACGACGTCCACGGCCTGCGTGCCGATCGAGCCGGTGGAGCCGAGGATCACGATGTCCCGGGGCCCGCCGGACGCGGGCGGTTCGGCGGGACAGCGCGCGTGCGGGTCTGCGAGGAGGTCCGTCATCCCCCCATTGTGTCTGGTGCCGGGAAGGTGCCGTGCAGCGGCGGTGGCGTGCCCGCCCGCCGACGGCCGAGCATCCGGCCGGAGCAGGGCCTCAGCGGGTGCGTGTCGAGGGACGGTCCACCGCGTGGATGAAGAGTTCCTTGCGTCCCGGCGCCTCGCGGTGCTCCGGCACGGGCAGCTCGAACTCCACGTGCCGTGCGTGGTCGCGGAACTGCCGGTCCGCGTTGTAGACCCGTCCGAACTTCCAGAGCATGCGAGCGAAGTTCGTCTGGCCGCGGGCCAGGTTGCGTCCCAGCACGCCCAGCGCGCCGAATGCCGTGGACAGGCCGAGATGCTTGCGGTTGATGACCGCCTGGGTGCGGACGAGTTCGCGGTAGAAGTCCTTCAGCGGGAGCCGGGTCGGCACGACGGCGTGCTGGATGTCGAAGAGCCGGTAGTCGCGGGTGGTGAGCTTGCGCGCCTCGGTGTGCCAGATCTCCGTGCCGGGGTACGGGGTCATCACGGTGAGGTGCACGATCTCCGGCACGGACAGCGCGAACTCCCGCACCAGGCGGAAGCGTTCCTCGTCCCAGTCGGGGTCCACGATCAGATTGATGGCGACGTTGATGCCGAGCTTGCGGGCCCGCTCCAGAGCGCGGAAGTTGTCGTCGGGGCTGACCCGCTTGCGGAACATGTCCAGGCCCTCGGCGTCGAGGGCCTCCATGCCGAGGAACATGTAGCGCAGCCCGAGGCGCGTCCAGCGGGCAAAGACCTCCTCGTTGCGCAGCAGCACGTCCGCCCTGGTCTCCAGGTAGTACCGCTTGCGGATGCGGCGGCGCTCGAGTTCGGCAGCGATGGCGTTGCCGTGCTCGGGCTTGATGAAGGCCACGTCGTCGACGATGAAGACGTTGGGCTCCCGGATGGACGCCATCTCCTCGGCCGCGGCCTCCGGAGCGGCGCGACGGTAGCTGCGGCCGTAGAAGGTCCAGGCGGAGCAGAAGGAGCAGTCCCAGGGGCAGCCGCGGGTGAACTCGATGGACGCGCAGGGATCGAGCTCCCCGATGAAGTAGCGGTTCCGCCGCCGCATCAGATCGCGGGCGGGCCGCGGCGCGTCGATCCCGTCGAGCATCCGGGGCGCGGGACCGCGGCCCTCGCGCGTGACGACGCCCGGTACGGAGTGCGCGGCACCGTCCCGCACGGCCTCCAGCAGCGGCTCGACGGCCGGTTCGCCCTCTCCGCGGACGACGGCGTCCACCGCTCCGTCGGCCTGCGCCAGTACATGCTCGCCGAGGAAGGAAATGCTGTGGCCGCCGAAGAAGACGAAGCACCCGGGCACCGACGCCTTCGCCGCCCGGGCGAGGTCGATGGCCTCCGGGACGTTCGCGAGATAGTTCAGGGAAACGCCCAGCACCTCGGGACGGAACGCGCGCAGCTCCCGCTCCAGCAGTTTCCGCGGCAGCACCTGGAGGTCGACGACACGCACCTGATGACCCGCGTCACGGGCAGCCGCGGCCACCCGTTCGAGCCCGAGCGGCTCCAGGCGGAGGAAGATCTCCGAGTACATCAGGGCGCTCGGGTGAACGAGCATGAGGCGCATGGAGCCCTCCGTGCCGAGGGGAGCCGCGGCGCACGGCGCTGGGACGTGGCCCCGCGGCGGGACGGGCGAGAGCCGTACCACCCCGACACCGGGGCTCAAACCGTCCTCGGCCGCCATGTACGCCCGGTCGGGGCGGAACGCTGCCCGAAGATCGCCCGGACGGGTCAGCAGCGCCCGGAAAACGGGTGGGGCGGGCGTGTGCCGTTCTGCTGCACCGGGCGCATGACGATCCTCTCCGACTTCTCCGGAGGCTGGGACAGCGAGGCGCGGCTGGTGGACGGCCGCTGGGTGGAGCGGCGACCGCGGCGACCGGAGGTGGAGCGGCAGCTGTGCATGGAGACGCGGCTGATGCCGTGGCTCGCACCGCAGTTGCCGCTGCCCGTGCCGGTGCCCCACCGCCTCCCGGGCGCATCCTTGGCAGTGCGGCACGTGCTGGTGCCGGGCGGCCCGGTCGCACGTCCTCGGGCCCGGCACGGGCACGGACTGGGCCGCTTCCTGCGGGCCCTCCACGCCGTCTCCCCCACCGGGGCCGTGCGGCACGGGGCCCCTTCGGACCGAGAGGCGGCTCGGGTACGGGCGACGACCGCCGACGACTTCCTGGCGCGGGTGGTGCCGCTGCTGCCGGTGGAGCTCCGGGCACCGGGGCGGGCACTGGTCGAAGAGTCGACCTCGTGCCCGGCAGGCCGTCTCGTGCACGGTGATCTGGGTCCCGAACACATGCTCGCGGACGGTGGCGTGCTGAGCGGCGTCATCGACTTCGGCGACGCGCACATCGGCGACCCGGCCATCGACCTCGCGTGGGCGCTGCACGGCACACCCCGTGCCTTCGCCGCCGCGCTCGCCGCGGAGTACGGCGTCACGCCGGAGCTGCGGGCGCGTTCCCTGCTGCGGCACCGGCTGGGGCCCTGGCACGAGGTGACGCACGGGCTGAACACGGAGGATCCGGCAACGGTGCGGTCCGGTGTGGCCGGCGTGTGCCACCGGCTGGCGGCCGGTACGGCGTGACCCGCCTCCCGCGCCCCCGAAGGATGCGGGAGGCGGGTCACGCCGACCGGGACGGGTGGGGTCAGCGCAACGGTCGGCGCACGCTCTGCTTCCCCGACGGGCCGGGGGCCGCCTCGGCGATCCACGGGCCGTCGGTGGAGGCGTCGAGGACCCCTTCCTCCAGCCAGGTGTAGGTGCCGGCGAGGATGCCCTCGACCACGGAGCGGTCGAGGTCGTCGGTGTTGTCCCAGAGCCGGTCGAAGGACTCCTCCACGCGGAGACGCGACTGGCGGCAGAAGGCGTCGGCCAACTGGCGTGCCGCCCTGCCGTTCTCGCCGTCGCGCCGCATCCTCTCCGCACGGACGCAGGCCGCGCTCATGGCGAAGAGTTCGGCGCCGATGTCGACGATGCGGGCCAGGAAGTTCTGCTTGGTCTCCATCCTCCCCTGCCAGCGCGACATGGCGTAGAACGTCGACCGCGCCAGCTTCCGCGCGGTGCGCTCGACGTACCGCAGGTGCGGCGCGAGGGCGCCGAACTCGCCGTAGGAGTGGGGCAGCTGACCGGGCCCGGCGACGAGTTTGGGCAGCCAGCGCGCGTAGAAGCCGCCCGCGGCGAGGGCGGCTCTGCGCTTGTCCGACAGCGAGGCGTCCGGAGCGATCAGATCGCCGGCCACGGACAGGTGCGCGTCCACGGCCTCCCGGGCGATGAGCAGGTGCATGATCTCCGTGGAACCTTCGAAGATCCGGTTGATGCGCATGTCGCGCAGCAGCTGCTCCGCGGGGACGCCCCTCTCGCCACGGGCGGCGAGGGACTCGGCCGTCTCGTAGCCGCGGCCGCCGCGGATCTGCACCAGGTCGTCGGCCATCCGCCAGGCCATCTCGCTGCCGAGCAGTTTCGCCAGTGCGGCTTCGATGCGGATGTCGTTGCGGTCCTCGTCCGCCATCTGCGAGGACAGGTCGACCACCGCCTCCAGCGCGAAGGTGGTGGCGGCGATGAAGGACATCTTGGCGCCGACCGCTTCGTGCTCCGCGACGGGCTTGCCCCACTGGACCCGGGCACCGGTCCATTCGCGGGCGATCTTCAGGCACCACTTGCCCGCCCCGACGCAGGTGGCGGGCAGCGAGAGGCGTCCGGTGTTCAGGGTGGTGAGGGCGATCCTGAGTCCGTCGCCCTCCTTGCCGATGAGGTTGGCCCCGGGGACCCGGACCCGGTGGAAGCGCGTGACGCCGTTCTCGATGCCGCGCAGCCCCATGAAGGCGTTCCGGTTCTCCACCGTGATGCCCTCGGAGCCCCCCTCGACCACGAAGGCGCTGATGCCGCCGCGGTGCCCCTCGCTCTTCGGCACCCGGGCCATCACGACCAGCAGGTCTGCCACGACACCGTTGGTGGTCCACAACTTGACGCCGTCGAGCACGTAGTCGTCCCCGTCGGGGACCGCCGTGGTGGCGAGCCGGGCCGGGTCCGAGCCGACGTCCGGCTCGGTCAGCAGGAACGCGGAGATGTCCGTGGTCGCGCACCGCGGCAGGAACACGTCCCGCTGGGCCTGGGTGCCGAAGAGTTTCAGCGGCTGGGGCACGCCGATCGACTGGTGTGCCGAGAGCAGCGCCCCCACCGCGGGACTCGCGGAGCTGACGAGCGCCAGCGCCTTGTTGTAATAGACCTGCGACAGGCCCATGCCGCCGTACTCGGTGCTGATCTTCATGCCGAGTGCGCCGAGGTCCTTGAGGCCGTTGACGACCTCGTCGGGGATCCGGGACTCCCGCTCGATCAGGGCGCCGTCGATGCTCGATTCGCAGAAGGTGCGCAGCTTCGCCAGGTAGTCCTCGCCACGCTGTACGACCTCCGGGTCCGGTTCCGGGTGCGGATGGACGAGATCGAGCCGGAACCGGCCGAGGAACAGTTCCTTGGCGAAGCTCGGCTTGCGCCAGTCCTGTTCCCGCGCGGCCTCGGCCACTTCTCGCGCTTCGCGTTCCGTGACAGTCATGACGCGTGCTCACCTCACGCTCTCGCACTGATGACGGGGTGCTGCTCGACGGTATGTACCCGAAACGCGCGATTCCTATCGGTTCCCCACGCGAGCAGCCCACCCGCCCGGCCACGGAACGCCGCCCGGGCCGGGGCCCCGGCGCGGCGCGGAGCACCGGAACGGCGGAGGGGCGGGGCACCGCACCGGTGCCCCGCCCCTCGTGCTCGTGCGCCTCAGAGTTCCAGGCCGGTGAGCACCATGACCCGCTCGTAGGTGTAGTCGTCCATGGCGAACTGCACGCCTTCGCGGCCGACGCCGGACTGCTTCGCCCCGCCGTACGGCATCTGGTCGGCGCGGTACGAGGGGACGTCGCCGATGATCACTCCGCCGACCTCGAGGGCGCGGTGGGCGCGGAAGGCCGTCCGGACGTCATGGGTGAACACGCCCGCCTGCAGGCCGTAGATCGAGTCGTTGGCCGCCGCCCAGGCGGCCTCCTCGCCGTCCACCCTGGTCAGGGTGAGGACCGGGCCGAAGACCTCCTCGCAACCGATCTGCGTGTCGCGCGGCACGTCCTCCAGCACGGTCGGGCTGTAGGAGGCACCGTCCCGCTTGCCTCCGGTGAGCAGCTTCGCGCCCGCGGCGACCGCCTCGTCCACCCAGGACTCGATGCGCTGCGCGGCGTCCTCGCTGATCTGCGGGCCGACCTCGGTCGCCGGGTCGGACGGGTCACCCGTGACCTGCGCCTCGACGGCCGCCACCACACGCGGCACGAGTCGGTCGTACACCGAGGTGTCGGCAATGACGCGCTGCACGGAGATGCAGGACTGGCCGCCCTGGTAGTTGGAGAACATGGCGATGCGCTGCGCGGCGTGGTCCAGGTCGGCGTCCGAGGAGTAGTCGGACAGCACGATCGCGGCGCCCTGCCCGCCGAGCTCCAGGGTGAGGTGCTTGCGCGGCACGGCGTCCACCAGCGACCAGCCGACCGGGCCGGAGCCGGTGAAGGAGATGACCGGCAGCCGCTCGTCCTTCACGAGTGCGGGCATCCGGTCGTTCGGCACGGGCAGCACGCTCCACGCGCCGGCAGGCAGGTCGGTCTCCGCGAGGAGTTCGCCGATCAGGAGACCGGAGAGCGGCGTGGCCGGGGCGGGCTTGAGGATGATCGGCGTGCCGACGGCGAGCGCGGGGGCGACCTTGTGGGCACACAGGTTCAGCGGGAAGTTGAACGGTGCGATGCCCAGGACCGGGCCACGGGGGAAGCGGCGGGTCAGGGCGAGGCGGCCGTTCCCGCCCGCGTCCGAGTCGAGCCGCTGGGCGGTGCCGCCGTTGAAGCGGCGCGCCTCCTCGGCGGCCCAGCGGAAGACGGAGATGCACCGGCCCACTTCGCCCTTGGCCCACTTCATGGGCTTGCCGTTCTCCGCGGAGATGAGCTCGGCGATCTCGTCGGCGCGCTCGGTGACGCGGCGGCAGAGGTGGTCCAGCGCCGCCGCGCGGACGTGGGCGGGCGTCGCGGCGAACTCGTCGGCGACGGCGGCCGCGGCGGCCACCGCCTCTTCGACCTGGGACTCGGTGGGGACGCTCACGGTGCCGACGAGGCGGCCGTCCCAGGGAGACGTGACGTCGAAGGTCGCCTCGCCGGTGGCCTGCCGGCCGGCGAGCCAGAACGGGTGAGTGGCGGCTTCGTTGACTGGCACAGTGGATCCCGGCCCTTCCGAAATGGTGGGGATGGTGCGTTTCCTCGGTGTCAACGGTAGGCCGCCCGGGGCGGATCGTTGATTGTCCGACGCGGCCAGTTCGGCCCCCGGCATGCTCCGCTTTGTACTCGCCCGTCGTGACGCGGGTCCCGGGTCGGCTCCCGGTGCTCGCACGGCCCGTCTCAGGAGGTGACCTTGAGCGCCAGCCAGAGCTCCATGCGCACGTCAGGGTCGTCCAGGGAGCGCCCGAGGATCTCCTCCACGCGCCGCATCCGGTAGCGCAGCGTGTGGCGGTGGACGCCCAGGTCGGCGGCGGCCGCGTCCCACTGGCCGTGCCGGGACAGCCAGGCGCGCAGTGAGGCGACCAGGTCCCCGCGGCCGTGGGCGTCGTGCTCGTACAGCCTGCGCAGCAGGCCGTCGGCGAACGCCCGCACCGCGTCGTCGGCGAGGAGCGGGAGCACGGAGCCCGCGGCGACGTCCTCGTGCTCGACCAGCGCGGTACCGCGGCGGCGGGCCACCGACAGGGCCTGTTCGGCCTGGTGGAATCCGACGGCGACGCCCGCCGGCCCGGCGGGGGCGGAGACGCCGATGACGGTGGCACCGGCCGCCGGGCCGGCGTCACGGCCCGCGAGGCGGCCGTTCCCGGTGCGCTCCGCCTCGCAGCGGGACGCGTAGCGGGCGCAGGCGGCCGCGGCGGCACCGCCGTCGGACGCGAGGACCACCAGGCGCTCGCCGTCGGGTACCACGAGCACGGCTTCCCCGCTGCGGGCCGCCGCCGTCTCGACGAGGTCGGCGAGGTCGGCGAGCTCTCCGGCTTCCGGCGCGGTCAGCTCCCCGGAGAGGAAGCCGTCCGGGACGGAGGCCGCGCGCGCGTCGCGCGGTCCGGCGGCTCCTCCTCCCGCCGCACGGCGGCGGGAGGCCGGGCCGGACAGCGGCTCCGCGAGAACGACGCGCAGCGGGGCGTCCAGCAGCCCGCCGTACAGGCGGCCCGCGACGGCCCGCGCGTGGTCGGCCTCGCCCGACATCAGCATCCGCACCACGGCGGCGCCGAGGCGCTGCTCCGCCTCCTGGAGCGCCCGGGAGCGTTCCGTGGTGAGGGTGAGCAGTGCGACGGCCGAGTGGACCGCGTAGCGCTCTGCGGTTCCGGGCGGTGCCGCCGTGCCGACGGCCAGTACGGCCTCGGCGCGGCGGCCGGTGCCGATCGACTGCAGTTCCACCCGGTCGTCCCCGGCCTCGGGCCCGCTGACCACGCCGCTGGCCGGTGCGGGCCGGTCCCGCAGCCGCTCCGCCTCGGCCGCGTGCCGGGCGGCGCGTCTCGCCGCCCACGGCGGCGCGGCGGCCACCACGGCGCCGGTGGCGTCGTACAGCGCGGCCCAGCCGCCGACGTGGGCGGCGAGACGCCCCAGGAGCGCGGTGGGGCCGTCGTGGGAGAGGGCGGCGGAGGTCATGTCGCGCTGGGCGTCGAACCCGGTGGTGACGGCCTGGTACTGCTCGGCGGCGATGGAGGCCGAGACGAACTTGCTGATGGCGATGAACGGGGTGCGGCGCGGCACCTCCAGCAGCGGCATGTCCGCTTCCCGGGCCGCCTCGACAAGCGCGTCCGGCACCTTCTCGTAGTTGACGCCCGCGGCGAAGCCCAGGCCGACCACGCCGCTCGCGGAGAGCAGGCGGACGTAGGCCCGCATGGCCTCCGGGTCCTCGGCGTCGAGTTTGAGCGCGGTGATCAGCAGCAGTTCGCCGCCGTCCAGATACGGCGTGGGGTCGGCGAGTTCGCTGGCGTGCGCCCAGCGGACGGGTGTGTCCAGCCTGTCCTGTCCTGCGAGCACGGACAGCCGGAGCGCGGAGTGCTGCACGAGCGCGGCAAGGGTGGGAGGCATAACGTCCTCACCGTACCGCCGCCGGGGGCCGGCCGGCCGTGCCGCGGCTCATTCCCCGAGGCGGGCCAGCACCGGTGGGGTGCGGTGCCCTCGCACCGTCGTGAAGGAGAGGACCGCGTGCCCCGCCCGGACCTCGTTGGCGAGGTCGGACGCCGACCAGCGTTGCCGCTGGACGGTGCGCACGGTGACGGACTCCGCGGTGACGTGGCGGCCGGTGGCGAGCCGCCGGATGCCGTGCAGGAGCCGGGTCAGGGGCTCGTCCGAGACGAGCTGCCGGTTGGTCACGTCGCGGGTTTGCACCCATTCGGTGCCCCACACCTCGGCGAAGCGCTCCGCGTCCCACGGCGTCACGCCGGCACACACCATCCGGCAGCCGACGGCGCCGAGCAGCGGTGCACGCAGCGTCTCCGGCACGTCGTCCAGCGCCCGCAGCGTGAGCAGCACGCCCGCGTGGCCGCTGCGCAGCCGCTGGAGGCCGCGCAGCGACCGCGGGGTGACGGTGCCGTCCGCGTCGTCGAGGACGAGTCCGGCGAACAGGGAGCGGTCCTCGCGGGCGAGGACGCAGTCCGTGAACTGGGCCAGCACGAGGCGGGCGAGGATGCGGGACGCCTCGGCGTGGCCGCGCTCGGGAAGGTCGATCCGCACACGGAGGGGGTGTTCCAGCGCGCGGAGGGAGAACGGGCGCGGGGCGCGGCGCGCCCCGGACGCCCGGCTGCGGCGATCGGCGGCGGCGCCGTCGGGGACGAAGAAGTCCGCGAAGGCCGGCCGGTCCAGCAGCGCGACACGGTCCGCGAGCAGCGACCCCGGATCACCAGGACGCCCGAGCTGGCGCGCGTAGGCGTCGAGTTCCCGCAATTGGGAGACGTCTCCCGCGGCGGGCGCGGAGCGCAGCGCGTCGCGGAGTGCGGTGAGGGCCTCCGTCGAGCCGTCCAGCAGTTCGCGCAGCTCCGGCACGGCGGGGAACCGGCCGTGCGCGGCGCGGAACGGGCCGATGAGCTGGGCGAGCGTGGTCGCTGCCCTGCGGCTGTCCCCGCCGGGCAGCCCGGCCGCGAGGTCGCCCACGAGAGCCTCGGCCAGCATGCCCGCGGCCTCGTCCGGGTCGTCGGTCCCGCCGTAGAGGTCGAGGTCGTGGGCGGAGTCCGGCCTGCCGGGGCGGACGACGACGTCGAAGGCCTCCTCCGGGAGGGGGGAACCCCCCGAGCCGGTGACGGCTACCACGGCTGCCTGCCCGGCGAGGGCCTGCAGGCACAGCGACTCCACGGCCGGCCGGACCACACGGCTGGTCTTGCCGCAGCCTGCCGGGCCGACGACGAGGGCGGACGTGCCGAGTACGTCCGGGTCGAGGGCCAGTCCGGCACCCCGGTAGGCCTGCGGGTTGCGCGGGTCGACGGCGGCGGTGCCGATGCGGACCTGGCGCAGCGCGAGATCGTGCCGGGCGGCGCGACGCGGCAGGTCGCGGGTGCCCGAGGGGTGGGTGCGGGCGGCCGAGCCGTACCGGAGCACCTCCTCGCTGAGCGCTTCCGGCCCGCCCGGGTGCGTTCGCGCTTCCTGCACGGCGCGGGTGAGGCGGGCGTGGTCGACGTCGCTCATCGCCCCGGACAGTGCCTCGGCGGAGAGCCGGTCGGCGGCTGCGGCGGCCCGCGGCCCCAGGGCCCGCAGGCCGGGCCAGGCGGCCGGGTCCTCGTGGGGTTCGGGAACGGGCGGTGCGGTGCGGTGCGGGGGCGTGCGCGTGCGCCGGGCGCCGGCGGAGGCGCGCCGCCACAGCTCGCCCCAGTGACCGAGGCGCCCGAAGACGGCGGCCAGGCCGGCGACGACGAGACCGTAGTAGGTGTAGGTCGCCACCACCAGGAGCATCGAGCCGCCCCAGGAGTCGGGGGTGAGGACGTACAGCGGCCAGAGCCAGTAGTCGCCCAGGTAGCCGTTCCACAGCAGCGACCACACGAGCCAGCCGATGAGGAACGCCACGACGGCGCCGCCGAGGAGCTGGCGGGTGGGTGTGCGGTCGGGGTCCTCCGGAGGCAGCGGCTGATGGCCGCAGCGCCAGATGCCCGGCTCGGCCGGAGGACGGGGAGTGCGGAGCCAGTCCGCGAGCGGGGGCCCCGACGCGGGCGGCGCGGTGGGAGCGGGAGGCACACTGGGCTGCGGCGGGATGCGGGGCGGCGCTCCGGCGGCGGCTGCTCCCTCGTCGATGCCGCGTTCGTGGTGCTGCCCCCGTGGGGAGGGCCCGGTCTCCATCGCGTGCTCCACCCCTGATCGGCTACGGCGTACGTGCGCGGTCCGGTACCCAATCTAGTCCGCTGCGACGCGAGTTGCTGCCCACGCACGCTGCCGGAGCAGAACGACGGCGGGCCGCGTGCCCTCCCCGGCCTCCCCCGACTCGCAACGGAAGGCGCGCGGCAACGTGCCGTCCTGGCCAACCGGTCGCCCGGACTACTCCGTGGCGGTGCATGTGCCACCCGATGCGCAGGGCCTAGCCTGCGGGTGACGCACACCACTTCCTCCTGAGGAGACCCCTATGACCACGATGACCGATCCGCACGGCGGGGCCCTGCCCCAGGAGCGCCGCCTGGTCACCGCCGTGCCCGGTCCGAAGTCGCAGGAGCTGATGGCCCGCAAGCAGGCGACCGTGGCGAGCGGCGTCGGCACCGTGATGCCGGTGTTCGCGAAGCGGGCGAGCGGCGGCGTGCTCGAGGACGTGGACGGCAACTCCTTCATCGACTTCGGTTCCGGAATCGCCGTGACCTCGGTCGGCAACAGCGCGCCCGAGGTGGTGCGCCGCGCCGGGGCGCAGCTGGAGGCCTTCACGCACACCTGCGTGATGGTGACGCCGTACGAGCCGTACGTCGAGGTGTGCGAGCAGCTCGCGGAGCTGACGCCGGGCGACCACGCGAAGAAGTCCGCGCTGTTCAACTCGGGCGCCGAGGCGGTGGAGAACGCCGTGAAGATCGCCCGGGCGTACACGAAGCGGCAGGCCGTGGTGGTGTTCGAGCACGGCTACCACGGCCGCACGAACCTGACCATGGCGCTGACCTCGAAGAACATGCCGTACAAGCACGGCTTCGGCCCGTTCGCCCCCGAGGTGTACCGGGTGCCGGTGGCGTACCCCTACCGGTGGCTGACCGGCCCGGAGAACTGCGCGGAGGAGGCGGCGGACCAGGCCATCGACCAGATCGCCAAGCAGGTCGGGGCGGAGAACGTCGCGGCGATCGTGATCGAGCCTCTGCTGGGCGAGGGCGGGTTCATCGAGCCCGCCAAGGGCTTCCTGCCCCGCATCGAGCGGTACGCGAAGGACAACGGCATCGTGTTCGTGGCGGACGAGATCCAGTCCGGCTTCTGCCGCACCGGCCGGTGGTTCGCGTGCGAGGACGAGGGGGTCGTGCCGGACCTGATCACCACGGCGAAGGGCATTGCGGGAGGTCTGCCCCTCGCGGCCGTCACGGGGCGGTCCGAGATCATGGACGCGGCGCACGCCGGGGGTCTCGGCGGCACCTACGGCGGCAACCCTGTGGCGTGCGCCGCTGCGCTCGGCGCCATCGAGACGATGCGCGAGCAGGACCTGGCGGCCCGCGCGCGGCGGATCGAGGAGATCATGAAGCCCCGGCTGCAGAAGCTGGCCGAGCAGTACGACGTCATCGGCGAGGTGCGCGGCCGCGGTGCGATGATCGCGATCGAGCTGGTGAAGCCGGGCGGGAAGGAGCCGGACCCGGAGGCCACCGCGGCGCTGGCGAAGGCGTGCCACCAGGAGGGCCTGCTGGTGCTGACGACCGGCACCTACGGCAACGTGATGCGCTTCCTGCCGCCGCTGGTCATCGGCGAGGACCTGCTGAACGAGGGCCTCGACGTCCTCGAGGGGGCGCTGGCGGCGCGCTGACGAGGCCGCCCGCCGGACTCCGCTCCGGGCGCGGGCGACGGCCCGTGGCAGGCGCCCGGAGCGGCGCGCCCACCAGCACCCCCACCTGCGTGAAGAATCTGTGCGAGCACAGCGCCGGGTCCGTGAGGCGCATGTCCAGCGGAGCCGGGGCGGCGTAGTGTCGTCACAGATGAAAGCCGTGCCGCTTTTTCCCCGAAGCGGGCCCGGCCGTGCCTCCGCGCACACTCCTCACAGATCGGACGCCCGCGCGCCCCATACCCCCCGGGGCGGGCGGAGTCCCGGTCCCTGCGGCCGTCCAGGAACCTTCCCCCCTGTTCCTGGGCGGCCGACCGTCATGTATGCGCTCGTCATCGGCCTCCTCCTCGCGGTGTTCGCCGCGGTCAGCCTGCAGGTGGCGGTCACCGGACCGCTGGCGGTGGCGGACGTGGCCGTGCGGGACGCGCTCGCCGGGAGCCCTGCCTCGCACGGCCCGTCCGCTCGCCTGGCGGAGTTCGGCGCCGATCTCGGTGCCCCGCACATCGCCGGGACGGCACTCGCCGCAGGGGCAGTCGTCACTGCGCGGCGGCGCCGGTCCTGGGAACCGATCCTGCTCGCGGTGCTCGCGGCCCTGTCGGTGCCGGCACTGGCCCTTCCGTTGAAGGAACTGTTCGCGCGTCCCGGCCCGGACGGTGCCCCGCTGGCCGGTTACGCCGGTTACTACCCGTCGGGGCACACCCTGACGGCGGGGGCGGCCTACGGGGTCCTCGCCCTGCTGTGGGCGCACCGGGCGCCGCGTGCGGCGCCGGTGTGCGCCGCACTGGCGGCGACCTGGACCGCCGCCGGGCTGGTCCTGCGCGGCTACCACTGGCTGACCGACGTGGTGGCCGGCGGGGCACTGGCCGGGGCCGTCGTGGCCGGGCTGGGCCTGCTCGCGGCCGTCAGCGGGTCGCGGCCGCGACCCGGGAACGCGCGTCGTAGGTGCCGGGACCGCCGGGGCCGCCCTCGAACTCGTCCAGGTGCATGAGGACCCAGATCAGGAACGGCACGATCAGCACCGCGAGGACCGTCCCGACGATGCCCATGACAAAGCCTGCGGTGGCCTGGGAACGCCCTCCTCCCTCACCACGGTCCGCCTTGCGCCGGGCGCTGACGCCGAGCACGAGCGCCACCGGGGCGACGAGGAGACCGAGGAAGGCCCCCCAGCAGGAGGAGATCACCACGAGTCCGATGATGCCGAGCACCATCGATGCCACCGCGCTGCCCTTCGGCAGCGGTGCGCCGGCCCAGGCCGTGCCGTGACCGCCGTACCCCGGGTAGCCGCCGTACCCTCCGTAGCCCTCGTACCCCCCGTAGCCCGCGCCGCTGCCGTAGCCGGCCGGGGAGACGGGGGGCGGGAACGCCCCGTCCGGAGCCGGCGGCGGCGGCCCGACCGACTCGGCGCCCGGACCGGGCGGGGTGCTCCCGGGCGCGGCACCACCGGACGGCTGCCCGGACTCCTTGCTCAGCCCCACACGCTTCTCCGGCGGCGCCCACGGGTCCGCCGGATTGCCCTCCGGCACGCCGTGCCCGCCGTTTTCGCCTGTCATGTCCCCTCCTGCCGTTGCATACCGTCATGCTATGCGTCCGTCGGCCGATGCCTACGATGACCCGGACACCTACCCCGGAGGCTTCGTTGTCCGACCTGACCGCCTTCATCGCCGGCCTGCCCAAGGCCGAGCTGCACGTCCACCACATCGGTTCGGCTTCCCCCCGTATCGTTGCCGAACTCGCCGAGCGCCACCCGGACTCCCCGGTGCCCACCGACCCGGAGCGTCTCGCGGAGTACTTCACCTTCCGCGACTTCGCGCACTTCATCGAGCTCTACCTGAGCGTCGTGGATCTGGTCCGGGACGCGGAGGACGTCCGGCTGCTCACCTACGAGGTGGCGCGTGACATGGCGCGTCAGCAGATCCGGTACGCGGAGCTGACGGTCACCCCGTACAGCTCGACCAGCCGCGGCATACCGGACGCCGCGTTCGTGGAGGCCATCGAGGAGGCGCGCCACCAGGCCGAGCGGGACCTCGGTGTGGTGCTGCGCTGGAGCTTCGACATCCCCGGGGAGGCGGGGCTGCCCGCCGCCGAGGAGACGGCCCGCATCGCGACCGACTCCTCGCTCGGTGCCGACGGTCTGGTGTCGTTCGGGCTCGGCGGCCCGGAGGTCGGCGTACCGCGTCCGCAGTTCAAGCCCCACTTCGACCGTGCCATCGCCGCCGGGCTGCGGAGCGTGCCGCACGCGGGCGAGACGACGGGCCCGGAGACGGTGTGGGACGCGCTGACCTCACTGCGCGCCGAACGCGTCGGTCACGGCACGAGCAGCGTCAAGGACCCCGAACTGCTGGCGCACCTGGCCGAGCACCGCATCCCCCTGGAGGTGTGCCCGACCTCCAACATCGCGACACGGGCCGTGGAGACGCTGGACGAGCACCCGCTGGCGGACCTGGTGCGGGCCGGCGTCATGGTGACCATCAACAGCGACGACCCGCCGATGTTCGGCACCGACCTGAACCAGGAGTACGCGATCGCCGCACGGCTGCTGGGGCTGGACGCCGCCGGCGTGACGGAGTTGGCGAAGAACGCGGTGCGGGCCTCGTTCCTGGACCCTGCGGGCAAGGAACGGCTGTGCGGCGAGATGGACACCCACCTGCGCTCCTGGGAGCGCGGCCCGGTGACGTCCGCCTGAAGACGACGCGGGCCCGGGTACCGCAAGCGGTGCCCGGGCCCGGCGGAGCCCGAGGTGCGGGTCGGCGGTCAGAGGGCCGTCATGACGTGCTTGACGCGTGTGTAGTCGTCGAAGCCGTACGCGGACAGGTCCTTGCCGTACCCGGACTTCTTGAAGCCGCCGTGCGGCATCTCGGCGACGAGCGGGATGTGGGTGTTGATCCAGACGCAGCCGAAGTCCAGCGCCTTGGACATCCGCATGGCCCGGCCGTGGTCCTTGGTCCACACCGAGGAGGCCAACGCGTACTCCACATCGTTGGACCACTTCACCGCCTGCTCTTCGTCGGAGAAGGACTGCACGGTGATGACGGGGCCGAAGACCTCGTTCTGGACGATCTCGTCGTCCTGCTTCAGACCGGAGACCACGGTCGGAGCGTAGAAGTAGCCCTTGTCCCCGACGCGTTCACCGCCCGCCTCGACCTTGGCATGCGCCGGGAGGCGGTCGACGAAACCGCTGACCTTCGCCAGGTGCGTGGCATTGTTGAGCGGGCCGTAGAAGCAGTCCTCGTCGGTGAGGTCGCCGGTCCTGACCTCGGCCGCGGCCTTGGCGAGGGCGGAGACGAACTCGTCGTGCACGTTCTCCTGGACCAGGACGCGGGTGGCCGCGGTGCAGTCCTGGCCCGCGTTGAAGAACCCGCCGTCCCGGATGCCCTCGACCGCGGCGGGGATGTCGGCGTCGTCGAACACGACCACCGGCGCCTTGCCACCCAGCTCCAGGTGCACGCGCTTGAGGTCCTTGGCGGCGCTGCCCGCGACCTCCATGCCCGCGCGGACGGACCCGGTGATCGAGGCCATGGCGGGCACCGGGTGTTCGACCATCAGACGGCCGGTGTCCCTGTCGCCGCAGACCACGTTGAAGATGCCGCGCGGCAGGTCCATGTCGGCCAGCACGCCTCCGATGACCTCGGCGAGGAAGACCGTGGAGGCGGGGGTGGTGTCCGAGGGCTTCAGCACGACCGTGTTGCCGGCCGCCAGGGCGGGGGCGAACTTCCACACGGCCATCATCATCGGGTAGTTCCACGGGGCGACCTGTGCGCAGACACCCACCGGTTCGCGGCGCACGAAGGAGGTGAGCCCCTCCATGTACTCGCCCGCGGCCTTGCCCTCCAGCATGCGCGCGGCACCGGCGAAGAACCGGATCTGGTCGAGCATCATCGGCAGTTCCTCCTGCCGGGTCAGCTCGAGCGGCTTGCCCGTGTTCCCGCACTCCGCGGCGAGCAGCTCGTCCTGCCGCGCCTCGAGCACGTCGGCGATCTTCAGGATCGCGCGCTGGCGGATCCCCGGGGTCGCGTCCCGCCACGCGGGGAACGCGGCTTCGGCCGCGGCCATGGCCGCGTCGACGTCGGCCGCCGCCGAGAGCGGCGCCGTCGCGTAGGCCTGGCCGGTCGCCGGGTCGATCACCTCGGTGGTACGCCCGTCGGCGGCGTCCCGGAAGTCGCCGTCGATGTAGTTGCGCAGGCGACGCAGCTCGGCGTTCACTTGGCACCCCTCCTGTCAGTGGTCCGATGGGTGAGACGTCCAGCCTAACCATGGGAACGGCGCTTCGGGCCGCCGTCGCCTCCCCGCACGACCGGAACGCTCGCCCTCCCGCCGGGGACACGAGGCCGGGATCCCGTCGCCGTGACGACGGGGGGACACCGGGAGACACAGCGGGCAGACAATGCGTCCATATGGACGGTCCTCGGCGCGGCACGCGCCGAGCCTCACCTCTTCTCCCCCCTCTCTGTCCCTACGGTGCCAGTGACCGAGACCCCGGACGGTCGTTCTAGGGGTTGTCATACGGATCGGACCGGTCCGGCGGAACGGGCGGGTCCGAGCACCGCACGGCGGAGGAGGAACGCGGCGCGTTGCGGTGCGCGAACCCGCGGACCCCGGCGGTCCGCGAGACACCCCTGGCGCAGGGGTGTCCACCAGCGGAGCAGAGGTGAGTAGAGATGCCTTCCCATACGGCCCCGCCGGACGACGACGTGCTGTGGGCCCGCGGACTGACGTACGCGCACGACGGCTCCCCGGCACTCCAGGGCATCACCCTGGGAATCCGCACCGGCGAGATCGCCGCCGTCACCGGCCCGCGCGGCAGCGGCAAGTCCACTCTCCTGTCCTGCCTCTCCGGCCGCCTGCTGCCGGACGAGGGCGAAGTCTGGTTCAACAGCGTGCCCGTCCACACCCTGGGGCTCCACTCCCGTGAACGCCTGCGCCGCGAACGTTTCGGCTGGGTCGGCAGCGAACCGCACCTCGTACCGGAACTGAACGCCTGGGAGAACGCCGCCCTGCCACTGCTGCTCAGCGGCGTCAGCAACCGAACGGCACGCCGGGCGGCCCACGAATGGCTCGAACGGCTCGACGTCGGCGACTGCGCCCGGAAGCGGCCGTCGGCACTGCTGCAGGCACAGCGCCAACGGGTCGCGATCGCCCGTTCCCTGGTCCACTCGCCGGCCGTCCTGTTCGCCGACGAACCCACCGCACCGCTCCACCAGACCGACCGGCTCCAGGCCCTCCGCACCCTCACCACCGCCGCACGATCGCACGGCATCACCGTGGTCCTCACCACGCACGGCCCCGCCGCGGGCACCACCGGGCGCGACGACCCGCCCTCACCCCCCGGAGCACGCAGCGCCGAGGGCGAACACTCCTTCGTCGACCGCACCATCACCCTGGTGGACGGACGCCGCACCCACAGCACCACGGCTCGCGAAACGGAGGGCAGCACGGCGTGCTCGCTCTCCGTCTAGTCCGCGGCGCCACACCGTCCGCGCTGCTGCGTCGGCTGCTGCTGGCGGCCGCCGCGGCCGCCGCCACATTCCTCCTGCTCGGCACCCTGGGACACGCCACCGCGCACCCGGGACCCGCGGGAGACGGACCGGCCCGTCTCCTGTGGTGCCTGGTACCGCTGGCCACGACCCTGCACCTCGCCCTCACCGTGGTCCGGAGCGAGATCAGCCGCCGGGCCCTGAACGGCCTGGACGCCGCCGGCATGGGCCCCTCCCGCATGCCGCTGCTCGCAGCGGCCTCCGCAGCGGCCTCCTGCCTCGTCGGCAGCACCGTCGCCCTGCTGCTCTTCCTGCTGCTCCGCGGCCACCTCACGAGTCTGCCGTTCGCCGGGGCCGCCTCCGACGTACTCGGCGGCGGAACCGGCCTGCCCGTCGGGGCGGTGCTGCTGCTGTTCCTCCTGGTCCCGCTCTCCGCCGCGGCGACATGCCTGGTCGCCCTCCGGCCACGGTCGCTGGAGCGCGGCGGCAAGGAGGGCCCGCGGAGCGCCGTCGCCGCCACCGCACCCTCCGCGGCGGACGCCCCCGCACTCGCCGACACTCCCCCGACGCCGACACCGGCAGGGCTGCCGTGGGGTGCGGCCCTCACCGCGACGGGACTGGCCATCGGGAGCATCGCCACCCGCACCTCGCGGCAGGGCGCAGCGGGCGACACCTGGCTGGTGCCGCTGCCGGGCACCCTGCACGACACTCCGCCCGGCGTCGTCGCGGGCTGGCTCCTGGCCGCCGTCGGCCTGGTGCTGGCCGGACCGGGCCTCACGCACCTGTGCGGGCGGCTCATTGCCTTCGGCCGGCCGGGCGCCCTCCGGCTGCTGTCCGGCCGGGTGCTCCAGGAGGACGCCGAGCACATCGGGCGCCCGGTCGGCGTGCTCTGTGCGGTCGCAGCCGGAACCCTGACCGCGCTCCAGCTGTACGGCGGCCCCGCGGCCCGGCAGGGCACCGCGGCCGCCGAGGCCCTGACCGCCGAACCCGTGTATGGGCCTCTCACACTGCTCGGAGCGCTGCTGGTGATGTGCTGCGCCGCGGGCAGCGCACTCGCCGCGGCCGCGGAATCGCGGGCCTGGCGGGCACCCGCCACCACCATCCTGCTGCAACTCGGCGCCCCGCGTGCACTGCTGCGCCGGGCGGCAGCCCTGCGCGCGACGGTGCTGCTGCTCGCTCTCGCCCCCCTGGCCTGGGTGGTCGGCCGGCTCGCCGCACTCCCGCTGACCGGATGATCACCGCCCGCAGGCGCCGCGGCCGGCCGGGGAGGCGGACACGACGTCACCGCCCGTCGGCTCCGGGCGGATCGACGGGGCAGGAGCCGGCCGGCAGTACGACGACATCGGTGGCGTCGAAGGCGACGCCCACCCTCGCGCCGGTGCGGGGCGCCGCCGGAAGGGCGCACGACGCCTCCAGGGCCGGCGCGTTCTCCGGCTGGAGCATCACGGAGACTGCCGAGGCAGGCCCGCCCCGGAAGGTGCGGCCGGTGACCGTGCAGGGCAGGCCGTCCTCCACCGTCGTCAGCCGTACTCCGCCCGGCCGCACCAGCAGCCGGTGCTCGCCCCGCGGCGAGCCGCCGGGCACCGGTACCTTGCCCCACGGGGTGTCCGCCACCTCGTCGCCCACCGTCGCGCCGACCACGTTCTCGAACCCGAGGAAACGGGCCACGAATTCGGACGCCGGCTGCTGCCACACCTCCAGCGGCGAACCGGCCTGCGCCACCCGTCCGTCCTGCATCACCAGCACCCGGTCGGCGAGCGCGAAGGCCTCGCCCTGATCGTGGGTGACGGCCAGCACCGTGGTGCCCAGACGGCGGAACAGGCCGCGGAGTTCGACGACGAGGTGCTCGCGGAGACTGCGGTCGAGCTGTCCCAGCGGCTCGTCGAGCATCAGCAGCCGAGGGCTCGGAGCGAGGGCCCGTGCCAGCGCCACCCGCTGCTGCTCCCCGCCGGACAGCGACGCGACCGGGCGGCGCTGCGCTCCCGGCAGTCCCACCAGGTCGAGGAACTCGGCGACGCGGGCCGCCCGCGCGGCGCGGTCGGCGCCGCGCATGCGCAGACCGAAGGCGACGTTGCCCGCCACGTCCCGCTGCGGGAAGAGCTGGTGGTCCTGGAACATCAGGCCCACCTCCCGCTTGTGGGGCGGCACTCCGTGCTGGTCCCGCCCGGAGAGCAGCACCCGTCCCGCATCGATCTCCTGCAGCCCGGCGACCGCCCGGAGCAGCGTCGACTTGCCGCTGCCGCTCGGCCCGAGCACGCAGACGATCTCGTGGTCGGCCACCTCGCACCGCACCGCGTCGAGTGCCGTCCGGTCGTCGAAGCGGACGGTGACACCGTCCAGTTGCAGCATCAGAACTCCCCGGTGCGGTTGTCGGAGGGGCGCAGGCGCTCCATCGCGAGCAGCGTGACGGCGCAGAGCACCATCAGGACGGTGCTCATCGCCATGGCCTGCCCGTAGTTGAGTTCGCCGGCCCTTCCGAGGAAGCGGGCGACGGCGACCGGCAGCGTGGGGTTGTCGGCACGGGCTATGAACACCGTCGCGCCGAACTCCCCCAGGGAGACGGCAAAAGCGAAGCCTGCGGCGACGAGGAGCGCCCGCCGGACGAGCGGAAGATCCACCTCGCGCCAGGCACGCCACGGCGAGGCACCGAGCACGGCCGCGGCCTCCCGGAGACGTACGTCCACCGCCCGCAGCACCGGCAGCAGCGTGCGGACCACGAACGGGACACCGACCAGGGCCTGCGCGAGCGGCACAATGACCCACGAGGAGCGCAGGTCCAGCGGGGGCTCGTCGAGCGCGATCAGAAACCCGAAGCCGACCGTCACTGCGGAGGTTCCCAGCGGAAGCATCAGCAGGGCGTCGAACCCACGCACCAGACGGCCCGCGCGCCGGGTGAGCGCGGCGGCGGCGAGCCCGCCGACGAGCAGCGCGACAGCGGTGGCGACGGCAGCGAAGGCGAGCGAGTTGCCGATCGCCTCGGCAGGAGCCACCAGGAAGGCGCTGTCCCCGTCGTGGTGCAGCAGCGCCCGGTAGAAAGCGAACCCCCAGTCGCCGCCGCTGTGGAGGGACCGGGCGGCGAGGACCACGAGCGGCGCGGCGAGCAGCACGGCGATCAGGGCCAGGTGCGACCAGAGGAAGGCCCACTGGGCGGGGCCGCGGGGACGGCGTGCCGTGCGGCGGGCGTCGACGAGGGCGAGCGCCGTCTCGCGGCGGCGGACCGTCCGGGCATGCACGGCGAGCAGCACCGCCACGGCCGCGAACTGCAGCAGCGTGAGGACGGCAGCGGTCGGCAGATCCAGGAGGGCAGCGGTCTGCCGGTAGATCTCGACCTCGAGGGTGGCGTACCGCGGCCCGCCGAGAACCTGGACGACTCCGAACGAGGTGAAGGTGAAGAGGAAGACCATGAGTGCCGCGGCGGCGAGGGCCGGGGCGAGGGCGGGCAGAGTGACGCGGCGCCAGGCGCCGAGGGCGCTCGCACCGAGCAGGCGGGCGGCCTCCTCCTGCCGGGGGTCGAGCTGCGCCCACAGCCCGCCCACGGTGCGCACGACCACCGCGTAGTTGAAGAAGACGTGCGCGATCAGGATCGCCCACACGCCGGTGTCGAGGCGCAGCCCCCAGGCCTGGTCGAGGACGCCGCCCCGGCCGAGAAGGGCGAGGAAGGCGGACCCGACGACGACGGTCGGCAGCACGAACGGCACCGTGACCAGCGCCCGCAGCACCTGCTTCCCGGGGAAGTCGAAGCGGGCGAACAGATAGGCACCGGGCAGGGCGACGAGGAGCGTGAGACCGGTGGAGGCCAGCGCCTGCCACAGGGTGAACCACAGCACTCCCGGTGTCCCCGTCCCGCCGAGCACCTCCGCGACGCGGGCCAGGTGCCACTGCCCGTCCTCCGTCAGCCCCCGCAGCGTGATCGTCGCCACCGGATAGGCGAAGAACACGCCGAAGAAGGCGACGGGGACGGCCAGCAGGGCGCAGCGCACCGCCGCGCGGGAGCCCCGTCGTCGTTCCGCACGGCGGGGCTCCCGGGCGGTGGCGCCGACTACCTCAGGACGAGCGAGGTCCACGCCTTGACCCAGGATTCGCGGTTGTCGGCGATCCGCTTCGGATCCATCGTCGCGGGCTCCTTCACGTCGGCGCCGTACTCGGTGAACACCGCGGGGAGTTCGGCGTCCTCGCGGACCGGCTCGACGAACATCCGGAGCGGCAGGTCCTCCTGGAAGGACGTGCCGATCAGGAAGTTCAGGAGTGCCCGGCCGCCCTTCTCGTTCTCCGCACCCTCGAGCAGGCCCGCGTACTCGGTCTGCCGGAAGCAGGTGCCCTCGGCGACACCGGTCGGCGCCTGCTCGGGCAGGGGATCCTTGCCGAGCACCTCGGCGGGCGGGCTGGAGGCATAGGACACGACCAGCGGGCGGTCGCCCTTGCCCTCGCCGCCGGCGGACCCGCTGAACCGGTCGTAGTAGGCCTGCTCCCACCCGTCGACGACCTCGACACCGTTGGCGCGGAGCTTCTTCCAGTAGTCCTTCCAACCCTCGTCGCCGTACTCGGCGGCCGTGGCGAGCAGGAAGCCCAGGCCGGGCGAGGACGTGGCGGCGTTCTCGGTGACGAGGAGGTTCTCGTACCGAGGTTCGGCGAGGTCCGCGAGGGTCTGCGGGGGTTCGAGGTCGTGCTCGTCGAACCAGCCGCGGTCGTAGTTGACGCAGATCTCGCCGGTGTCCACCGGGGTGACCAGGTTCTTCGCGGAGGCGGGCCGGTACGTCCGCGGCACCTTCGCCAGGCCCTTCGCACGGTGCGGGGCGAAGATACCGTTCTCCACGGCCCGGGACAGCAGCGTGTTGTCGACACCGAAGAGCACATCGCCCTGCGGGTTGCCCTTGTTCAGCACGGCCTGGTTGACGGTGGACCCGGCGTCGCCGGAGCGCAGGACCTCCACCTCGTATCCGGTGCGGTCGGTGAACTCCCGGAGCACCTTCTTCGACGCCGCGAAGGAGTCGTGGGTGACCAAAGTGACAGTCCGGGAGCCGTCGCCACCGCCCCCGGAGGGGTCGGCGGAGCCGCCGCAGCCCGTGAGCAGCGACGCGCCCAGCACAACGGCGAGGGCGGTGGTGGCGGTGTGCTTCATTCCTGCAGCCTTCTTCCCGCGTCCCGTCCGGGACCTGGAGGTGAACGCGCGCAGGCAGCACGAGAGGTGCGAACCGATCTTCCTACCCAGCATGACCTGGGCCAGGTTCGAGGGTCTGCGGACTCACCGCACTCTCAGCGCTGCACGCGCTCCCCTGTCGGATGGAAATACGGTTGTACGGTACCAGCCGTCCCCGGCCGACCGGATCCCGTCAGCGCTCGGTGGCGGCGAGCTGCCCGCAGGCGCCGTCGATCTCCTGGCCGCGGGTGTCCCGGACCGTGACCGGCACCCGGTGCGACTCGAGAATCCGGACGAACTCCCGCTCGTCCTCGGGACGGGAGGCCGTCCACTTCGAGCCCGGCGTCGGGTTGAGAGGGATCATGTTGACGTGCACCGGTTTGCCACGGAGCAGCTTCCCCAGCAGATCGGCCCGCCACGCCTGGTCGTTGATGTCCTTGATCATCGCGTACTCGATGGAGACGCGGCGCCCGGACTTCTCGGCGTACTCCCAGGCGGCGTCCAGGACTTCGCGGACCTTCCAGCGGGTGTTGACGGGGACGAGCGTGTCGCGGAGTTCGTCGTCGGGCGCGTGGAGGGAGACCGCGAGACGGCACTTCAGACCCTCGTCCGCGAACCGCAGCATGGCCGGGACGAGCCCCACGGTCGACACGGTGATACCGCGCTGCGACAGCCCGACGCCGTCCGGCTCGGGGTCCGTCAGGCGGCGGATGGCGCCGACCACCCGCTTGTAGTTGGCGAGCGGCTCGCCCATACCCATGAAGACGATGTTCGACAGCCGCGCCGGGCCACCGGGGACCTCGCCGTCCCGCAGCGCCCGCATACCGTCGACGATCTGGTGCACGATCTCCGCCGTCGACAGGTTCCGGTCCAGCCCGGCCTGGCCGGTGGCGCAGAACGGGCAGTTCATGCCACAGCCGGCCTGGGAGCTGATGCACATGGTGACCCGGTCCGGGTACCGCATGAGGACCGACTCGACCAGGGTGCCGTCGTGCAGCCGCCACAGCGTCTTGCGCGTGGTGTCCTCGTCGCAGCTGATGTGCCGCACCACGTTCATCAGCTCGGGAAGCAGCTCCGCGGCGAGGCGCTCGCGCGCCGCCAGCGGGATGTCCGTCCACTCGGCCGGGTCGTGCGCGTAGCGGGCGAAGTAGTGCTGCGACAGCTGCTTCGCGCGGAACGGCTTCTCCCCCAGCGCCGAGACGGCTTCCTTCCGCTCGCGGGGCGAGAGGTCCGCAAGGTGCCGCGGGGGCTTCGCGGCTCCGCGCGGTGCGACGAATGTCAGTTCTCCGGGTGCAGGCATAACCGCTCCAGTGTGGCAGATCGTCCAGGAACGCCCCGGCCCGGCGGAGTGCAATGTGGGTCACCCCGGCCACCCTGCCGAGACACGACAGCGCTCGGGGCGACGCGGCGCCCCGACCGATCCGGAGCGGCTGTTGCGACACAGGGCCCGGATCGGCCTGCCCCGAAGGAGTCAGCCGGTGCCGGTGAACAGGACGAACAGGAGCCAGGCGATAGGTGCGGTCGGGAGGAGCGAGTCGAGACGGTCCATGATGCCGCCGTGACCGGGCAGCAGGGTGCCCATGTCCTTGATCCCCAGATCCCGCTTGATCATGGACTCGCCGAGGTCGCCGAGTGTGGCGCTGACGGCGACCGCGAAGCCCAGGATCAGCCCCTCCCACCACGTGCCGCCCTCGATGGCGAACTCCAGGCACAGGGCACCCGCCACCATGGCGAAGGAGACGGCACCGAACAGGCCCTCGCGGGTCTTCCCCGGACTGATCGACGGGGCGAGCTTGCGGGTGCCGAACCGCCACCCCACGGCGTACGCACCGGTGTCGCTGACGACGGTCAGCAGGAGGAAGGTGAGGACACGCCACGCGCCGTCCTCCGCGGCGAGCATCAGAGCAACGAAGGTGGCCAGGAAGGGAACGTAGAAGGCGGCGAAGACCCCGGCGGACACGTCCCGCAGGTAGTCCTGCGGCGCCTGGGCCATGCGCTGCAGGAGCACTCCCAGGAGCGTGACGGCCATGGCGATCCAGGCTCCGCGGACGCCCCACACGTAGCCGCCCAGCACCATGGCTGCGCCGCCCACCGCAAGCACCGGGAGCGGCACGCGGATGCCCTTGCGCTCGGACAGCCGGGAGGTCAGCTCCCACAGCCCGACGACCACCGCGAGGACGACCACTCCCACGAAGAGGTGTTTGAAGACGAAGAGCGAGGCGATGATGACGGCGCCGAGCCCGAGGCCGACCCCTATGGCGGCGCGCAGGTCACGGCCTGCCCGTTTGCGCACCTTCTTCGGTTCCGGACCGGCGTGACCGGCGTCGTGCCCGTCTCCACCTCTGCCGTCGCCCACTGAGCCCTCACCGCCGTTCTCGCTGCGGCCCGGTTCGCCGCCGCCGTCGGTGCCCGAGGCACCGGTCGGCGGGGCCGGCACGACGGGGACCGGCCGGGTCGGCACGGGGTCGTCGCCGCGGGCGGGTCCCCCCGGTACGGGAGCGGGCGCACCCGAGGGAGGGACCGGTGCGGGCGCCTGGCCGGGCGGGCCGGAGAATCCGGTGCCCGGCGACGGAGCCCCCCAGGAAGAGTCGTTCACGAAAACCTTGCCTCAGACCTCGAGCAGCTCGGCTTCCTTGTGCTTGAGGAGCTCGTCGATCTGCCCCACGTGCTTGGACGTGGTGTCGTCGAGCTCCTTCTCCGCCCGCCGGCCCTCGTCCTCACCGACGTCGCCGTCCTTGATGAACTTGTCGATGGCCTCCTTGGCCTTGCGACGGACGCTGCGGATCGAGATCTTGGCGTCCTCGCCCTTGGACTTCGCGACCTTGATGAACTCGCGGCGGCGCTCCTCCGTCAGCTCGGGGAACACCACCCGGATGATGTGGCCGTCGTTCGAGGGGTTGACGCCCAGGTCGGAGTCCCGGATGGCCTGCTCGATGTTGCGCAGCGCGCTCTTGTCGAACGGCGTCACGACCGCCATCCGCGCCTCGGGCACGGAGAACGACGCCAGCTGGTTGATCGGCGTCATCGTGCCGTAGTACTCGGCGACGATCTTGTTGAACATCGCCGGGTGGGCACGACCGGTGCGGATCGCGGCGAAGTCCTCCTTGGCGACGACGACCGCCTTCTCCATCTTCTCCTCGGCCTCGAGGAGGGTTTCTTCGATCACCACGTGCTCCTGGGTATGGGTGAATGAGCCTGTCTTGTCACGTGCCGCGGGGCCGACGACTGGTCAACAGCACGGCACAGCCGGTGAGTCGGGAGTCGAATGTCAGCCGCGGCTGCCCTGGCTGCTCACCAGGGTGCCGATCTTCTCACCCTTCACCGCACGTCCGATATTCCCCTCGCCCAGCAACTCGAAGACGAGGATCGGCAGGTCGTTGTCGCGGCACAGTGTGACGGCGGTGGCGTCGGCGACGCGGAGATCGCGCGTGATGACCTCGCCGTACTCCAGGGCGTCGAACTTCACCGCGTCCGGATTCCTCGCCGGGTCGGAGTCGTAGACACCGTCCACGCCGTTCTTGCCCATGAGCAGGGCCTCGGCGTTGATCTCCAGTGCGCGCTGCGCGGCCGTGGTGTCGGTGGAGAAGTAGGGCATGCCCATACCGGCGCCGAAGATGACGACGCGCCCCTTCTGCAGGTGCCTGATGGCGCGCAGGGGGATGTACGGCTCGGCCACCTGGCCCATGCTGATCGCGGTCTGGACACGCGAGTCGATGCCCTCCCGCTCCAGGAAGTCCTGGAGGGCGAGGCAGTTCATCACGGTACCCAACATGCCCATGTAGTCGGAGCGTGCACGCTCCATGCCGCGCTGCTGGAGTTCCGAGCCACGGAAGAAGTTGCCACCACCGATGACAACGGCGAGTTCCGCGCCCTCCCGAACCACGGCGGCGATCTCCCTCGCCATCTTGTGCACGATGTCCGGGTCCACCCCCAGACCTCCGCCTCCGGCGAACGCCTCGCCGGACAGCTTCAGCAGAAAGCGACGCCGGTGGTCCTTGTCGGTGTCGTTGTCATGGGTCATGGGGAGATCTCCTCGTGCATACGAAGGAGGCCACTGCCGGGGATCCTCTCGGCTCCGTCAGGCAATGGCCTCCTCGCGTTCAGCTGCCGTGTCCCCGACCCTAGCGGGTCGGGACGGGGCCCGTGGGCCAGGCATGCGGCGGGACGGCGTGTGCCGTCCGCCTCAGGCGCCGACCCGGAAGCGCGCGAAGCGCTTCAGCGCAACGCCGGCCTCGTCCAGGATCTTCTGGACGGACTTCTTGTTGTCCTTCGCGAACGGCTGGTCCAGGAGGCAGTTCTCCTTGAAGAAGCCGTTGACGCGACCCTCGATGATCTTCGGGAGGGCCTGCTCGGGCTTGCCCTCCTCGCGGGCGGTCTCCTCGGCGATGCGGCGCTCGTTCTCCACCGTCTCCTCGGGGATCTCCTCGCGGGAGAGGAACCGCGGGGCGAAGGCCGCGATGTGCTGCGCGACGTCCTTCGCGATCTCGGCGTTCTCCTTGTCCAGCTCGACCAGGACGCCGACCTGCGGCGGCAGGTCCGGGCTGGTGCGGTGCAGGTAGGAGGCGACGAAGCCGCCGGAGTACTCGGCGAAGCGGTCCAGGACGATCTTCTCGCCGAGGTTGGCATTGGCCTCGTCGACGTACGCCTGCACGGTCTTGCCCGCTTCGATCTCGGAGGCGAGGAGCGCGGCGGTGTCGGCCGGGGAGGTGGCAGCGACGTGGGCCGCGATGGCATCGGCGACGGCGAGGAACTTGTCGCCCTTGGCGACGAAGTCCGTCTCGCACTTCAGCTCGACCAGCACACCGGAGGTGTTGTCGTCCGCGATACGGGCGACGACCGCGCCGTTGGAGGCCGTGCGGGACTCGCGCTTGGCGACGCCCTTCTGGCCCTTGACGCGGAGGATCTCGACGGCCTTGTCGACGTTGCCCTCGCCCTCGTCGAGCGCCTTCTTGCAGTCCATCATGCCGGCGCCGGTCAGCTCGCGAAGCTTCTTGACGTCAGCGGCGGTGTAGTTCGCCATGTCGGTGCTTTCTCTTCCCGAAGTCGATGAGAGTGATCCGTGCGCGGGGAGCGAGGCCGGGAACCCGCGGTTCCCGCCTCACTCCCCGCCCACGCGTCCGCGTCGGACCGTCAGGCCTGCTCGGCCTTGGGCTCGGCGGAAGCCTCGGCCGGCTTCTCCTCGGCCTTCTCCTCAGCCTTCTCCTCGGCCTTGGCCTCGGCGGCAGGCTTCTGGGCGGCCTCGCCCTTGTCGCCCTCGAGGAGCTCGCGCTCCCACTCGGCGAGCGGCTCGCCCGAGGCCTTCTCGCCCTTGCTCTCGGCACCGCCGGAGCGCGCGATCAGGCCTTCGGCGGCGGCGTCGGCGATGACCCGGGTCAGCAGGGTGACGGAGCGGATCGCGTCGTCGTTGCCCGGAATCTTGTAGTCGACCTCGTCGGGGTCGCAGTTGGTGTCCAGGATCGCGACGACCGGGATGTTGAGCTTGCGCGCCTCTCCGACGGCAATGTGCTCCTTCTTGGTGTCCACGATCCAGACGGCGCTGGGCACCTTCTGCATCTCGCGGATACCGCCCAGAGTCTTCTCCAGCTTGGCCTTCTCGCGGGAGAGGACCAGCAGCTCCTTCTTGGTGAGACCCGACGCGGCGACGTCCTCGAAGTCGATCTGCTCGAGCTCCTTGAGCCGCTGCAGACGCTTGTAGACGGTCGAGAAGTTGGTCAGCATGCCGCCGAGCCAGCGCTGGTTCACGTAGGGCATGCCCACGCGGGTGGCCTGCTCGGCGATGGCCTCCTGGGCCTGCTTCTTGGTGCCGACGAACATGATGGAGCCGCCGTGGGCGACGGTCTCCTTGACGAACTCGTAGGCGCGGTCGATGTACGACAGCGACTGGAGCAGGTCGATGATGTAGATGCCGTTGCGCTCGGTGAAGATGAAGCGCTTCATCTTCGGGTTCCAGCGGCGGGTCTGGTGCCCGAAGTGGACGCCGCTCTCCAGCAGCTCCCGCATCGTGACGACGGCCATGGCCGTTCTCCTTGGTTGTGTCTCGGTTGTCCCGCGGTCGCCCGGGTGGGCGCCGCGCCTGACGCCCCGGGCGCGTTGTGCCTGGGAAGTTCCTGGTGAGAGGCCTTCCGAGGACCGAGATACGCGGCCACCGGGTGAGGGTGGCGGGGCGTGCGAAGTCGACCCGGTGACCCGGATCGCCACCAGAAGTGTACGGGACCGGCGGAACTGCCTGCGACCACGCGGAACCACCTTCACGGGGGTGACCGACTTTTCCCCATGTGCCCGTCCGTCCACAGATCCGTCGACAGCGCCGGGGCGACGTACCGCACCGGGCACGCTCGGGCCATGAACACCGGACGCCTCTCCCGGATCGGGCTGCTCTGCGCGGCCCTCCTGCTGTGCCCACCTGCGCCCGCCCGTGCGGCGCCCGCCGAAGGAGCACAGTGGCCGGTGTCCGGGCGGCCCGGAGCTCCCCGCCCGTTGCTCCTCGGGGCCTGGGACCCGCCGCCGGCCCCCTGGGCCGCGGGCCATCGGGGTGTCGACCTCGCCACGACGGCGGGGGCGGAGGTGAGGGCCGTCGGTGCGGGCCGTGTGACGTTCGCGGGCCCCGTGGCGGGCCGGGGTGTGGTCACCGTGGCGCTGGCGGGGACCGGTGAGCCACGGCTTCGGGTGACCTTCGAGCCGGTGCGCGCCTCGGTGACGGTGGGAGACACGGTGCGGCCCGGAAGCGTCCTCGGGAGGGTCCAGCGGCGCCCGTTCCACTGCACCCGAGCCTGCCTGCACTGGGGACTGCTGCGGGGCGAGCGCTATCTCGACCCCCTCTCCCTGCTGCCGCCGCACATACTCAGGGCCGGGCAGGTGAGGCTGCTGCCGTTCCTCGGTCTGCCGGTCCCCTCGGACCCGCACACCGCGGACTCCTCGGCCGCGGCCCCGGTCCGCGGGGGACGGACCGGCCCGGCAGGGCCGGCACGACCGGCCGGATCGCACGGTTCCCCCCGGCGGAGCCGTCAGCCGCGAACGCCGGACGTCACCAGGGCGACTGCCGCTCCGGTGATCTGCTCCGGGTCCTCCGCGGCGCCGAGCTCGATCCTCCGGACCGCCGCGTCCACGATCCCCTGCAGGAGCACGGCCGTGAGCTGCGGCTCCCGGTGGCCGAGTGCTGCGAGAGCATCGACGATCATCGTGATCAGAGATCCGTGCGCGGCTCGGATCCGCTCCCTCGCACCGGCGTCCAGCTCCCCTGCCGAGATCGCCACCACCGCTCGATGGCGACGGTCACCGACCAGGCCGAGCTGGCTGCGCACGTACGCCTCCACGCGGTCGAGCGGCTCGTCGGCGGCGTTCATGGCTGCCTCGACCTCCGCCGCCCAGACGGGGAAGTCGACGGCGCACAACTCCTCGACGACCGCGGCGCGGGAGCGGAAGTACTCGTAGACGGAGGAGCGGGCAAGACCCGTGCGGCGCGCCAGGGCCGGGAAGGTGAGCGCCTCGGCCCCTCCGTCGGAGAGCAGAGACCGCGCGGCGTCCAGCAGTGCCTCGCGCTGCATCGTCCGGTGCTCGGCCACGGAAGCCGCTCGAATCCTGGGCATCCGCCCACTCTACGGACGGCGGGGGCGTTTCAGCGACCCGCTTCGGCGAGCTTGCCCCGCAGGTGCAGCACCGACTTGGTGTGGATCTGGCTGACCCGGCTCTCGGTGACGCCGAGCACCTGGCCGATCTGCGCCAGCGTGAGCCCCTCGTAGTAGTAGAGGGTCACCACCGTCTTCTCGCGCTCGGGCAGCGTGTTCACCGCCCGGGCCAGCAGCCGACGCAGTTCACGGTCCTCGGCGACCTCCACCGGGTTGTCCGCCGCGGTGTCCTCGAGCGTGTCCACGAGACTGAGCCGGTCACCGCTCTCCCCGCCGACGTGCAGCAGTTCCTCGAGCGCCACCACGTTGGTGAGCGATACCTGGCTGAACACCGCGTGGAGCTCCTCCACGGGGATCTGCATCTCGGCCGCGACCTCGGCCTCCGAGGGGCTGCGGCGAAGAGCCGCCTCCAGCGTCGCGTACGCCCGCTCCACAGCGCGGGCCTTCTGACGCACCGAACGGGGGATCCAGTCCATCGCACGCAGTTCGTCGATCATGGCGCCGCGGATGCGGGTGATGGCGTAGGTCTCGAACTTGATGGAACGGTCGGGATCGAACTTCTCGATCGCGTCGATCAGGCCGAAGACTCCCGCCGAGACGAAATCCGCCTGCTCGACGTTGGGCGGCAGCCCGACACTGACTCGGCCGGCGACGTACTTGACCAGCGGCGAGTAGTGCAGAATCAGCTGTTCGCGGAGACGGTCGTCACCCGTCGACTTGTACGAACGCCACAGCTCGTCGAGAGAGCCGGGCGCAGGGCCGGTCGTCGCCTCCTCGACGGCGACCGGCCCTGCGCCGGCGGCCGTGCGGTCCGGCCCGGAGTTGTGCTGGGGCATGCGTCGCCTTGAGTCGTTGCTGCTGGAATCTTCCGTTGTCGTGAGCGTAGCGTGACCACCCCGTCGCGTTCCGCAGCAGAACTCCGCCGCGGCATGCGCAGATACGTTCCGCCGGACGCGCCCGGGAGCGATGTCGCTGGCTGAGCGGGCGCCGCAGCCGAACGCGGAGACCCACGGCTCCGCGCACCAGCGTCAGCCTTTCACCCGGGAGCCGCAGTTCAAGGACCGCAGTGTCACTCGATGGTGTACCTCGCCTATGTGGCCCGGCGTGGCTGCGGTCCCCTGTCCGGGCGCGGGCCCAGCATCCAGCGCCCGCCCACCGCTTCGACGTGTCCGAGTGCGCGCAACTCGTGAAGCCGTGCCCGCACGCGATCGGGCGCCATGCCGGCCGCCACCGCGAGCTGCCCGAGGTCGAGGGCGCCTCGCGCGGGCAGGGCTTCCAGCACCCTGGCCGTCTCGGGAGGCAGCAGATCGCGCGGCAGCACCGGTCCGCGCCGCTCGGGAGCGAGCTCCCCCATGACTCCGACCATCTCGACCACTTCGTCGGGGTTCGTGACGAGCACGCCGTCCTGCCGCAGCAGGTGGTGGACTCCGGCCGAGAGACCGGAGGTGACCGGCCCGGGCACTCCCATCACGAGGCGGCCGAGGTCCCGTGCGCGATGCGCCGTCACCAGGGAGCCACTGCGCGAACGCGCCTCGATCACCACGGTGCCGCGGGTGAGCGCAGCGATGACGCGGTTCCGCAGCACGAAGCGGCTGCGGCTCGGGTGTTGTCCCGGAGGAAGTTCGGCGACCAGCAGTCCCTGCTCGGCGATGCGGCGGATCAGCTCGGTGTGCCCCGCCGGATACGCCGTGTCGACACCGCAGGCCAGGATGCCGATCGTGGCACCGGCGCCGGACAGGGCACCGCGGTGCGCGGCACCGTCCACGCCGTAGGCCGCACCCGAGACCACCGTCCAGCCCCTGGCGGCCAGCCCGGAACCCAGGCCGGCGGCCACGTGGGCACCGTAGTCGGTGCAGGCGCGGGCACCCACGACCGCGACCGAACGCACCGCCCACAGCCGCAGCGAGGGCGTACCCCGCACCCAGAGGCCGTAGGGCCGGGCGGCTCCGAGATCGTCCAGCTGCCGCGGCCACTCGGCGTCCCCGGGGCAGACGAATCGGGCGCCCACCGCTGCCGCGGCGCCGAGGTCCGTCTCCGGCAGCGCCCTGCGGGCCCGCTCCCGCAGGCCGTCCCAGCGGTGCGGCGGCGTACCCTCCGGTCGGGCGTCGTGCCGTTCCAGCCGACGGACCAGTTCGTCCGGCCCCAGCGTGGCCAGCAGTTCCCCCACCGCCGGGTCTCCCGGCTCGGCGATCCGCGTGAGGGCTGCCCGCGCCCTCCGCTCGGTGGCGGTGACGGTTCCTGTGGCCGCCGACGGTGCCGTCACCGGACCGCCCCCGGGAGGGCGCCGCGACGGATGCCGGTCCGGAGCTCCAGGGCGCACTCGACGTCCTCGGCCGTGGGACGGTCGTGGCCGGCGAGATCGGCGACGGTCCACGCCACCCGCACCACCCGGTCCAGGCCGCGGGTGGTGAGCAGGCCGCGCTCCATCTCCTCCTCGGCGCGGCACAGGACTCCGGCTGCCAACGGCCAGCGGGAACGGAAGGCGTGGCCGGGGACCTCCTGGTTGGTCGTCCAGGGCGTGCCGGCGAACCGGGTGGCCGCCCGCTCCCGTGCAGCCAGGACGCGTGCGGCCACGGCGGCGCTGCGCTCTCCCGAACCGGCGGCCTCCAGCTCGGAACGGGCCAGCGGTTCCACGGCGACCCGCAGGTCGATCCGGTCCATGAGCGGACCGGACAGCCGTGCCTGGTAACGCCGTACGGTCGACGGGCGGCACTCGCAGCTGCCGCCGCGCAGGCCGTGCCTCCCGCACGGGCAGGGATTGGCGGCGAGGACCAGGAGGAAGCGGGCCGGCATGCGCATCATGCCGCCGGCCCGGGCCACGACCACCTGCCCGGACTCCAGGGGCTGGCGCATGGCGTCGAGGACTCTGGCGCTGCACTCGGCAGCTTCGTCGAGAAAAAGGACACCCCGGTGGGCGAGGGAGACTGCACCCGGACGCGGCATACCGGTGCCCCCGCCGACCAGAGCGGCCATGGTCGTCGAGTGGTGCGGTGCGCAGAACGGCGGACGCTCCACGAGCGGGTGCCGGCCGGGGAGCGCGCCGGCGACCGAGTGGACGGCGGTGACCTCCAGGGCCTCCTCGGAGGTCAGTCCGGGCAGCAGGCCCGGAAGACGTTCGGCCAGCATGGTTTTGCCCGCGCCCGGCGGGCCGCTGAGGAAGAGGTGGTGACGGCCGGCCGCGGCGACCTCGAGGGCGGCCCGTGCCGCCCCCTGCCCGGCCACGTCGGCGAGGTCGAGCGCCGGATCGTTCGCCGTCGGTGCGGTGCCGAGCCCTGTCCCGGTCGCCGGGCCCAGTGGGTCGGGTGCGCACTCGTCCGGGCTCTGCTCCTCCTCCGGTACCGGCTCGCCGGTGAGAAGGGCGATCAGCTGGCGAAGGCTCCGCACCGCGAGAACGGAGACCTCGGGCACGAGCGCGGCCTCGGCAGCCGCCGGTTCCGGCACCACGACACGTCGGCAGCCAGCCCGGGCCCCGGCCAGCACCGCGGGGAGGACGCCCCGCACCGGCCGCACCCGGCCGTCCAGTCCGAGCTCCCCGAACATCATCACCTCGGCGAGGGCCCGCGGGTCGATGCGCTCGGCCGCGCCGAGGACGGCGCAGGCCACACTGAGGTCGAAGCCGCTGCCGCTCTTCGGCACGGACGCCGGGCTGAGGCCGACGGTGAGCTTCTTCTGCGGCCACTCCTCCCCGGAGTTCACCACCGCGGCACGAACCCGGTCGCGGCTCTCGACCAGACTCTTGTCCGGAAGGCCGACCAGGGTGAAGTGCGCGATGCCCGGCTCGAGGTCGGCCTGCACCTCGACGGGTACTCCTTCCACGCCGACGAGTGCGACCGAGTGGGTGCGGGCGAACCCCATCAGGCCACCCCCTTGACGTGCTGCACCACGGGTGCGCCCCGGCCGGGCAGGAGCACGCCGACGAGGTCCAGGCGCAGTCCTCCGGCGGGCGGTCTGCCGTACCGCACGAGCCATCGTTCGCTGAGCCAGCGGGCAGCGAGTCGGCGCAGGCGTGCCGCCTTGGCGGGTGTCACCGCGGCCATCGGGTGCTGGTGCCCGCCGGCGCGGCGCGTCTTGACCTCGCAGACCACCAGGGCGTCCCGGTCCCGGGCGACGATGTCGATCTCGCCCGCGGAACACCGCCAGTTCCGTTCCAGTACGGCCATCCCTGCGGAACGCAGCCGCCGGGCGGCCAGATCCTCTCCGTAGCGGCCGAGCGCTTCTCGGGCGTTCACATGCACCACCTCCATCACCGAGAGTGACGGAGGTGGAGGGTTTTCCGGGTGCCCCGCGGAGTTCTGTGGACAGCACGCCGACTGTGGACAACGCCCTCACCCGTTCGAGTGGGACGGGGTGCTGCAGGGTGGGGACGGGGAAGTGCGAGGACGGTGCGGGCCTGGCTGCTCAGCCCTTGAAGCCGGAGTCCTCCGGAAGGTCGAGTTCGCTCTTGTTGAGCTCCTCGACATTGACGTCCTTGAAGGTCAGCACGCGCACCTGCTTCACGAACCGGGCCGGCCGGTACATGTCCCACACCCAGGCATCGGCCATGGACACCTCGAAGAACACCTCGCCCTGGACGGAGTGCACCTGCATCTCGTAGTCGTTGGTCAGGTAGAAGCGGCGTTCGGTCTCGATCACGTACTTGAAGAGCCCGACGACGTCGCGGTACTCGCGATAGAGCTTGAGCTCCATCTCGGTCTCGTACTTCTCGAGGTCCTCGGCGCTCATGGCGTGTTCCCCTTCAGCCGTGCGTCCCCCTATTGTGCGTCAGCCGCGGCGGCGGCGTGACGCCGCCGCGGACCGGCGCGACACGGGCCCGTGTGCCGCGCCGCCCATGATGAGGGCGGTTCCCAGGACCACCGCGCCCAGTACCGGCAGCAGAGGCCCGGGCTCCGAGACGCCGCCCGGCAGAGCCGCGAAACCGGCCGGTCGCGCCAGCATGCCGACCTCCTCCGCAGGCCACACCGCGGCGTCCACCCGCGCCCGTACGGCCGACCGGGGGACCGCCCAGTGTTCGGCGTCCCCCTGCAGCCGCATCCGTGAGTCCTGGGAGTTCACCCGATGATCCCCGAGGAGGAACAGCCGCCCCTGCGGCACCTTCTCGTCGAAGCCTCCCTGGGAAGCGGGACCGTCGCCCTCCAGGTACGGTTCCTCGACCGGAGTGCCGTTCAGGGTGATCCGGCCTCCGTCGTCGCAGCAGGCCACGCGGTCGCCTCCCACCGCCACGACCCTCTTGACCATGGGGACGTTGCCCCAGACGGAGTCGTAGAAGACCACCACATCGCCCCGGCGGACCTCTCCGCCGTCGATGCGTTCGGCCAGGACACGGTCGCCCGCCTCGATGGTGGGGGCCATCGAGTCGGTCGGCACGGTGTAGGGCTGGTACACCAGGGCGCCCCAGCCGAAGCCACCGAGGAACAGGACGCAGCCGAGGGCCACGGCGATGCCGGAGAGCGTCTCCCCCAGGCTGCTCCTGTTCCCACGGGCGCCCGCCTGTCGGGTGCTGCCGCCCGTGCCTGTCGCGTTGCCCATCCCTGTGCTCCCGGGGTCGTCGCCACGTCGCTGCCGGCGACGGTCCGCGAGCCGGTCCGCCCTGCCGGTGTCTGGGCGCACCCTATCGGTGCAGGAACGCGGCGTTCCGCCGACCCGTCAACCACTGTGGGCGGCCGAGGCGGAGCAACACCGCTCGGGGCCGCACCGCGCAGTGCGTGGTGCGGCCCCGAGCAGGCGGTCCGCGGTTTCAGTCGGCCGTCCGGCGCCGGCGGCGGCGCAGCAGGACGAGAGGAGTCGCGCCGACGAGGCCGAGGGCGGCGGGGGCCGCCTGGGACGCCTTGGACTCGATGCCCTTCCGGGCGAAGGTGTCCGGTACGGGAAGCGTGGACCAGTGGTCGAGCGGCCACGCCACGACGACGGCGCGGCCGATGGCCTCGTCCACCGGGACCATGCCGCCGCCGGGTCCGTTCCGGTGGTAGCGCGAGTCCCGCGAGTTCTGGCGGTTGTCGCCCATCACCCACATGTGGTCCTCGGGCACGGTGACCGGACCGAAGGGCTTGTCGTCGCAGGGCGTGCTTCCGGGCTTGAGGTAGGGCTCGTCCAGTGCCGTGCCGTTCACCTTCACCGGTCCGCCCGCGGTGCAGGAGACCGTGTCGCCTCCGACGGCGATGACGCGCTTGATGAGGTCCCGCTCGTCCGCCGAGGGCATCAGGCCGATGAAGCTGAAGACCTTCTGCAGGGCGTTCTGGTCGTTCGGCATCTGCGGAAGCCAGTCGCCCGGGTCGTGGAAGACGACCACCTCACCGCGCTCGGGCTCGCCGCCGAACCAGGGGGTGAGCTTGTCCACCAGGACGCGGTCACCGATCTTGAGGGTGTCCCGCATCGACTCGGAGGGGATGGAGAACGCCTGCAGCAGGAACGTCTTGATCAGCAGGGCGAGCACGAGGGCGATACCGACCAGCAGCGGCAGTTCCTTCCAGAACGGCCGCCCTTCCTTCGGCCTGCCGCGGCCCTGCCGTTCCGGGCCGTCCTCCTGTTGCGGGGTGCCCACCTGGTCCGCCTCACCTTCCCCCGGGGGTGGCCGCTCGTCGCTCATCACCGGCGGAGTGCCCCTCCCCTTCCGCTCGGGATCGCCGTGACCGGACAGCGCGCCGACGCCCATGTCCCCCACTCTCACTCCTCACACTGCGCTTTCGTCGGTCCCGATACCGGGCCAGACCCACCACAGAGACAACGAGCGAGAGTTCCCCAGGGGTCGGGGGCCCACTCCATCGATTTCTCTCGGCCTTCTGTGCGGTGGCGGTCGGCCCTCCCCGGTCCGGCACCGCGGCGAAGACCTCGTTCTCGGAGAGCCGCTGCCAGTGGCCGACGGGCCAGGCCACCACGATGGCGCTGCCGACGACCGACTCCTCCGGGACCGTACCGTGCCCGGGTCCGTCGAGGTGGTACCGGGAGTCCGCGGAGTTGCCCCGGTGGTCGCCCATCACGAAGACCCTCCCGCGGGGAACGGTCACGTCGAACTCGATCTTCGAGGGCTGGTTGCCGGGGTAGAGGTACGGCTCGTCGAGCGGGACGCCGTTCACCATGATCCGGCCGTCGGCGTCGCAGCAGCGGATGCGGTCCCCTCCCACGGCGACCACACGTTTGATGAGGTCCTGCTCGTCGGCCGAGGGGAGCAGCCCGATGAAGGTCAGGGCGTCCTTGAGCTGCTTGATGCCGAGGGGAGCCGGCTCCGGCTGCCGCTCGCCGCCGAGCCAGCCTCCGGGGTCCTCGAAGACCACGACGTCGCCCCGTTCGGGACGGTCGCCGAACCACGGGGTCAGCTTGTCGACGAGTACGCGGTCGCCGATCCTGATGGTCTGCTCCATAGAGCCCGAGGGGATCACGAACGCCTGTACCAGGAAGGTCTTCAGGAACAGCGCGATCACCAGGGCGATGCCGATGAGGAGCGGGACCTCCTTGGTCGCCGACAGGCGTCTGCGTCGTTTGATCCGCTTCGCCGCGCGGCGGCGGTCGGCCCTGCCCTCACCCGGGCCCCGCAGGGTGGCGGAGGATTCGGCGAGGTGCTCGGCAGGGTGCTCCGGCGGCTGCCGGTCGGCGTGCCGGTGGTGGCCGGAGGCCCTGCGGCCGCGCTTACCCATGGGTACCCGTCTTCGCGACGGATCGTCCGGGCGGGAGGAGGGTCCAGCGGTCCGGGGGCCAGGCGACCGACTCGACACGGCCGGTCACGCGCTCCAGCGGGACGGTGCCGCCGCCGGGGTCGCCGAGGTGGTCGCGGGAGTCGCTGGAGGCCGACCGGTGGTCGCCCATCACCCACAGCCTGCCCTCGGGGACGACGACGTCGAAGCGCACCGCGGAGGGTGCGTCCCCCGGGTGCAGATACGACTCGGTGACCGGGTCACCGTTCACCAGCAGCCTCCCCCGCTCGTCACAGCATCGGACGCGGTCTCCGCCGATCCCGACGACCCGCTTCACGTACTCCGTTCCCGGCGGGTCCGTCAGGCCGAGAGCGGATCCCGCCCCGTGCAGCAGGCCGAGGGGCCCGCTCGGACCTCCGGCCTCCTCCGGGAGGAAGGACCCTCTGCCGTCGAACACCACCACGTCCCCGCGCTCGGGACGGCCGCCGAAACGGTAGGCGGTCGTGGAGACCAGGACGCGGTCCCCCGCCTGCAGGGTCGGTGCCATCGACGAACTGGGGATCGCATAAGGCTGCCTCACGAAGGTGCTGACCAGCAAGAGCACGATCGGCACCGCGGCGAGCGCGGCCGGGCGACGCAAAGAACGCGACCGACGCCGAGGACCCTTCCCGGGCTCTTCGACGCGGTCGCGTTCCGTTCGCACCGACGCGATCAGTTCTCGCGCTTCTCCTTGATCTTGGCGGCCTTGCCGCGCAGGTTGCGGAGGTAGTAGAGCTTCGCGCGGCGGACGTCACCGCGGGTGACGACCTCGATCTTCTCGACGATCGGGGTGTGCACCGGGAAGGTGCGCTCGACACCGACGCTGAAGCTGACCTTCCGCACGGTGAAGGTCTCGCGGATGCCGTCGCCCTGGCGGCGGATCACGACGCCCTTGAACTGCTGCACACGGGAGCGGTTGCCCTCGATGACGCGCACGTGGACGTTGACGGTGTCGCCCGGGCGGAAGGAGGGGATGTCGGTGCGCAGCGAAGCGGCGTCGACGCTGTCGAGCAGGTGGGACATGACTGTCTGCTTTCCTCGCCGATGCCACAGGCCATCGACGGAACGTGGTGTTGTGTGGGTGGTCGCCCCGCTCCGGCGGGCGTCGGTCCCCCTGTGGCAGGGTCGCGCACCGGTTCGGGGCAGCGACTCATTCTTCCACGGGCTCGCGCGTCCGCCCAAATCGGCCCGAGGGCTCCCGCTCCCAGCCCAGGGCGGCGAGCGTCGCCCTGTCGTGGCGGTCGAACGCGTCCGGGTCACCGTCCTCGATCAGTTCCGGGCGGTTGGCGCTGGTGCGGGCGAGAGCCTGGTCGCGGCGCCAGCGGGCGATCTTTCCGTGGTGGCCGCTGAGCAGCACCTCGGGAACGTCACGGTCGCGCCACCGGGGCGGCTTGGTGTACACCGGCCCCTCCAGGAGCCCCGCCATCGGTCCGGGGGCGAAGGAGTCGTCCTGGTGGGACGCGGCGTTGCCCAGGACGCCGGGCAGCAGTCGGGCGACGGCCTCAACCATCACCAGCACGGGCGCCTCACCGCCTGCCAGCACGTAGTCCCCCACCGAGACCTCGCGGACCTCGAGGCGGCTGCCGTACTCCTCGACGACCCGGCGGTCGATGCCCTCGTAGCGGGCGGGGGTGAACACCACCCAGGGCGCGGCGGCGAGTTCGACGGCGACGCGCTGGGTGAAGGGCCGGCCGCTCGGTGTGGGGACGACCAGCACGGGCGGGTCGGTGTCCGGAGGTCCGGAGGCGAGGACGTCGTCGAGTGCCTCGCCCCAGGGCTCGGGCTTCATCACCATGCCCGGACCGCCGCCGTAGGGGGTGTCGTCGACGGTGTGGTGGCGGTCGTGCGTCCAGTCCCGCAGGTCGTGCACCCGTACGTCCAGGACGCCCGCGGTGCGGGCCTTGCCGACGAGGGAGAGGTTCAGCGGTTCCAGGTACTCCGGGAAGATCGTGACGACGTCGACCCTCATGGGAGGCCGCCTTCCTCCTCCAGCAGGCCCGGGGGCGGATCGACCACGATCCGCTGGGCAGCGAGGTCGATCTCGGGCACGATCTCGGTGACGAACGGGATGAGGGCCTCGCCGCCGTCGGGCCGCCGCACCACCAGGAGGTCCTGCGCCGGAAGGTGCGCCACCTCCTCGACGCGGCCGACGGCGTGCCCGTCGCGGGTGAGGACGTCCAGGTCCACCAACTGGTGGTCGTAGAACTCCTCCGGGTCCTCCGGGCGCTCCTCGGGGTCCACCTCGGCGACGAGCAGCGTGTTGCGCAGCGCCTCGGCGGCGGTGCGGTCCGTCACTCCCGCGAAGCGCAGCAGGAGCCGACCGCTGTGGACGCGGCCGCTCTCGATGGTGAGCGGCCCGACCGACGGCGGGTCGGTCGCGAGACGCGCCCCCGGCGCAAGCCGGAGTTCCGGCTCGTCGGTGCGGACCTCCACGGTGACCTCGCCGCGGATCCCGTGGGCGCGGCCGACGCGCGCGACTACGAGCTGCACGGTGTCTGTGTTCCCCTTCGACGTCGCTTCTTCGTGCTCCGGCAGCCGCCGGAACGCGGCAGCGGCCGGGAACGACGGCCGAAGCCCGTTCCCGGCCGCTGCCGGTGGTGCGGTGTCGCCCTCAGCGGATCTCGTCCACGTCGACGAAGTCGACGCGGACACCGCGGCCGCCGAGTGCTCCCACGACGGTCCGGAGCGCGCGAGCGGTGCGACCGCTGCGGCCGATCACCTTGCCGAGATCCTCGGGGTGCACCCGGGCCTCGAGCACGCGCCCGCGGCGCAGGTTGCGCGAGGCGACCTGCACTTCCTCGGGGTGGTCGACGATGCCCTTCACGAGATGCTCGAGGGCCTCCTCGAGCATCCTCAGGCCTCGGTCGACTCGGAGGCGGCCTCGGCGGAGTCGGCCTTGGCCTCGTCCGCCTTCTTCTCGCCCTTGTCGGACTTCTTGGCCTTGGGGGTGATGGCCTCACCCTTGGGCTCGTCCGCGGATTCCTTCGCGGCGGCCTCGAAGAGGGCCTTCCGGTCGGCCTTCGGCTCGGCGACCTTCATCGGCTCCGGGGCCGGCAGGCCCTTGAACTTCTGCCAGTCGCCGGTGACCTTCAGGATGGCCTGGACCGGCTCGGTCGGCTGCGCGCCGACGCCCAGCCAGTACTGGACGCGCTCGGAGTCGACCTCGATGCGCGAGGGGTTCTGCACCGGGTGGTACAGACCGATTTCCTCGATGGCCCGGCCGTCACGGCGGGTGCGCGAGTCGGCAACGATGATGCGGTAGTGCGGCGAACGGATCTTGCCCAGTCGCTTCAGCTTGATCTTGACTGCCACGGGTGTGGTGTCTCCTGGTCTTGACGTGGTGGGACACCGCGGTACGTCCACGTGGGGTTGTGGTGTCCGGATGTCCGACGGACGCGTCAGCCGGAGGAGAGAGGGGTCCTTGACGGCTGCCGAGTACAGCGGACCATGATGCCACATCGGGCTCCGCGGGCCGAACCCGGGGGCCTCGGGCCATGAGCCGGACACCCGTGCAGGTCCGCCGGGAACCGCCGACGCCCCCGCGCGCATGCAGCACCGACCCGGGCGCCGACGCCGGCCGGCGTGACGACGCCCGAGTGGGCCGGCCTGCTCAGCCGGCGACCGCCATCGACCCCTGGGACACCTCGTCCGGGATCCGGAAGGGCTTGCCGCAGGCGCCGCACATGATGGGTGCCTGCGCCAGCACGGAGGGGACGACCCGGACGTTGCGCCCGCACTCGCAGACCGCCTTCACCCGCACGCCTCCACCGGATGAGCCGTGCCGCGCGGCGGGGCCGCGGAAACTGCGTCCTCCTTCCGTGGTGGTGGCGGCGTTGTGTGCCGCCACGGCGCGCTGGAGACGTTCCGCCGTGGAGCGGTAGCGGCGGCGCGTCGCCGGGGTGAGGGTCACCAGCGAGAAGCCGCTGCTCGGGTGCGGCTCCTCGGAGTGCTCCAGCCCCAACTCCTCGGCAATCGCGAGGAATCGTCGGTTGTGGTAGCGGCCTGCCCGCGAGGTGTCACGGACGCCGCGCGACGCGGCGATTCCGTGCACGGCCTCGTGGAGCAGCCGTTCGAAGGAGAGCTCGGCGCCGCAGGCGGACGAGGACTCTCCGATCAGCGATTCGGGCGCGGCCAGGTCGGGCAGCTCGGGGTGGTGCCGCTGGATGTCGGCCCACGCGGCTGCCAGTTCGGCGGCGAGGACAGGTGGTGTCGTGCTCACGTCGTGATGAACGAGCGAAGGGGGCCTGGTGTTCCGATTGGGTGCCATCCTAGTTTTTTTGCACGTACCGGTCAGTTCACTCCGATGGGCGCGAACGAGGTCGTAAGCGCCGATTCGCGGAGGGGTCGCGCACTCATCGCATCGGGGGACGTACCGCGGATTCGGTACTGCTCCGGCGACGCGAGGAGGGAACGTGCACTCCCCGGCGTCCGCTACGACGCACGCGCGGACGGACCGGTTCCCGGATGCCGGGGCCGCAGGGCCCGATTAGCATGACGTCGCGCCGGTCCTCGCACCGAGCGAGGGCACGCTGCGGCGCATGCTACGGCGGAGCACGGCGATGCCGGGCGCCGGGGGGCCTTACGACGACGGAACGACAGCGGAGCGAGGCCCGAATGACACCCACGCTCGTCCCCCACCAGCCGCAGCGCGCCCGCGACTGGGCCGAGATCCAGGAGCGGATGCTCGTCCCGCTCTACGAGGCCGTCCACGACCGGCTGGAGGTGGGGCCGCAGACGCACCTCCTCGACCTCGGATGCGGCTCGGGGCTGGCGCTGCTGCTCGCCGCGGCACGAGGAGCGACGGTCACCGGGGTGGAAGCGGACGGGACGCGGCTGGCTCTCGCACGGGAGCGCCTGAGCCCGGGGCCCGGCGGCGGACGACCCGGGTGGAACGTCACTCTGCTCCGCGCGCGCCCCGAGGACGTGCCGCTGCACGCTCCCCGACCGACCGTGGTCACCGCCTTCGACCGGCTGCCCGGTCCCGGAGCCCTGGCGGGCCTCGCCGCGTCGCTCGACCGGGGAACACCGGTGGTGCTCGCGGGCTGGGGCCCGCCCGAACGGTGCGCGGCGGCCTCGGTGCTGCGGGTGGCGGCCAGGATCGCCGAGTCGCCGCCCGACGGCCTCTCGCCCGTCTTGGCTCCCGGCAGCTGGCAGCAGGGCGGCCGCGACGACCTGGAGGTCCTCGCCCGCACCGCCGGCCTGCGACTGGACGGTTCGGGCCGCGTGTCCTGCCCCTTCGGGTACGCCGACCCGGACAGCGCGGTACGCGGGCTGCTGTCGACCGGACTCTACGACGCGGCCCTCCGCGATGCCGACGAGGAACGGGTGCGCGAGGAGATCAACGACGCCCTCGCGCCCCACCGCCGGGGCGACGGGACGGTGTGGATGCCGAACCTGTTCCGCTACGTCGTCGCACGGGTCTGACGACGGGGCGGTGGCGGTCAGGCGGGCGTGGGCCACTCCTCGGCCGTGAGCGCGAACCGCTCGTGGTCGCGCCAGGCCCCCTCCAGGAAGAGCATCCGCGGGGAGAACCCCTCGTGGCGGAACCCGAGCCGTCGGGCCATGGCCAGCGACCGCGTGTTCCCGGGCTGCACGTTGATCTCCAGCCGGTGCAGCCCGAGGCCCTCGCCCCCCGCGGCGAAACAGTGGTCCAGGATGAGCCGCATGCCTTCGGTCATGCGCCCGGTCCCCGCGTGGGGCAGGAAGCTGTCGTAGCCGAGTGAGGCGTTGCGGAAGCGGCCCCGCACGATGTTGGCGACGTTCACCCGCCCGACGAGGCCGTCGTCCTGACGGTCGAGGACGAGGAACGTTCGCAGCACCGGTCCCTGACGGCGGAGAAGGTCGGGAAGACCGTCCGGTTCCACCGGGTTCCACGGCCTGAGGTGCTCCGCCGAACGGACGACGGCCTCGCTGTAGGCCTGCTCGTCCTCGGGTAGCGGAGGGCGGATGTAGACACGCATGCGTCACATCATCCCCCGTGCGCCCCGCTTCCCGTGCGCGTCACGAGGGCGGGAGCATGTCCTTGAACTCCTGCGGGAGTTCGAAGTCACCGGCGTCCTTGCCCGCCCCCGGCAGCCCGAACGCCCCGCCCTGGCCGCCCTCGGCACGCCGCTGCGCCGCCGCCTGCTCCTGCTGCTTGCGCTTCATCGGGTTGCCCGACTGGCGCTTCCCCTTCGCCTTCTTCGGCTGCTTGCCCTTCTTCTTCGAGCCGCCGCCCATGCCCGGCATCCCCGGCATGCCCGGCATGCCGCCGCCCTGAGCCATCTTGGACATCATCTTGCGCGCCTCGAAGAAACGCTCGACGAGGTTCTTCACCGCGCTCACGTCCACGCCGGAACCGCGCGCGATACGGGCCCGCCGGGAGCCGTTGATGATCGTCGGCTCCGCGCGCTCGCCCGGCGTCATGGACTTGATGATGGCCGCGGTGCGGTCGACCTCGCGCTCGTCCAGGTCGTTGATCTGGTCCTTCATCTGGCCCATGCCGGGCATCATGCCGAGCAGCTTGGAGATCGAGCCCATCTTGCGGACCTGCTCCATCTGCGCCAGGAAGTCGTCGAGGGTGAACTCCTTCGGCCCCTTCGCCAGCTTGGCCGCCATCTTCTCGGCCTCTTGCTGGCTGAAGGTCTGCTCGGCCTTCTCGATGAGGGTCAGCATGTCGCCCATGCCGAGGATGCGGGACGCCATGCGGTCCGGATGGAACGCGTCGAAGTCGTCCAGCTTCTCGCCGTTGGAGGCGAACATGATCTGCTTGCCGGTGACCTGCGCCACCGACAGGGCGGCACCACCGCGGGCGTCGCCGTCCAGCTTGGAGAGCACCACACCGTCGAAGCCGACGCCCTCCTGGAAGGCCTCGGCGGTGGTGACCGCGTCCTGGCCGATCATGGCGTCGACGACGAACAGCACCTCGTCGGGGCTGACGGCGTCCCGAATGTCGGCCGCCTGGCGCATCAGTTCCTCGTCGATGCCGAGACGTCCGGCGGTGTCGACGACGACCACGTCGTGCTGCTTGTCCCGCGCGTGGGCGACGGAGTCCTCCGCGACCTTCACCGGATCCCCGACGCCGTTGCCCGGCTCGGGCGCGAAGACCGCCACGCCGGCGCGCTCGGCGACCACGGAGAGCTGGTTGACGGCGTTGGGCCGCTGGAGGTCGCAGGCGACCAGCATCGGCGTGTGGCCCTGTGCCTTGAGCCACCGGCCGAGCTTGCCGGCGAGCGTCGTCTTGCCCGCTCCCTGCAGGCCGGCGAGCATGATCACCGTCGGGGGGTTCTTGGCGAACCGGAGCCGACGGGTGTCGCCGCCGAGAATGCCGACGAGCTCCTCGTTGACGATCTTGACGACCTGCTGTGCGGGGTTCAGCGCCTGGGAGACCTCGGCGCCGAGAGCACGCTCCTTGACCTGCTTGATGAACGCCCTGACGACGGGAAGCGCGACATCCGCCTCCAGCAGGGCGATGCGGATCTCGCGTGCCGTGGCGTCGATGTCCGCCTCGGAGAGACGTCCCTTGCCCCGGAGGTTCTTGAAGGTCGCTGCGAGGCGATCGGAGAGAGTGTCGAACACGGCGGTCGCGGATCCTTCGCGTCGGATGTGGTGCGGTGGTCGACCCCCAAGGGTATCCGCCCCCACGGGCAGCGGTCAGGTGCCCTGGTCGACCCGCCCCTCGTGCTCCCGGTCCGTCAGCGCCCGCGCGACCCGCCGGGCGAGGTCGGCGGCGTCCCCGTCGGGCAGCGGCGCGCCCACGCCGTCGGTGACGTAGAAGGCGTCGACCGCGTCCGCACCGAGCGTGCCGACATGGGCGCTGCGCACGCGGGCGCCCGTCCGCTCCAGGGCACGCCCCACCCGGTGGAGCAGTCCCGGCGCGTCCTGCGCCCGGACCTCGATCACGGTGGCCCGGGACGAGCCCGCGTGCGCCACGGCGACCTGCGGCGGAGCGGCCATGGCATCACGCCGGGGCGTGCGGTAGGCGGCCTCGCGCTCCGCCAGCCGGGCCGGAAGGTCCAGGCCACCGTCGAGCGCGCGCACCAGATCCGCACGGAGCCGCTCCGCCGAGGGCGGGTCGCCGTACTCGGCAGCCACGCTCCAGTCGAGCACCAGCACCGCGGAGCCGCCTGCCTCCCCCACCGTCCGCCGGTCGTGCGCTCCGTCGAGCAGGTGCACGGCGGCCGAGCGGACGGTGAGGCGGTGCAGCGCCAGGACCCCCGCCACCGTGGACAGTGCGTGCTGCCGGTCCGGGAGCGCGACCAGCAGGCGTGCACCGTGACGTCCCCTGTCGAGTGCCAGCGCCGGGCCGCCGGTGCGGACGGCCTCCGCCGCGACGTCCCGGCTCCGCGCGTCGGCCCCGTCCGGGTCGGGCGGTTCGGGTGCTGCCTCGCCCCCCAGCACGGCGGAGACCCTTTCCACCAGGTCGGACACCAGGTGGGCGCGCCAGGCGGACCACGCGGCCGGCCCGGTGGCGAGGGCGTCCGCCTCGGTCAGGGCGTGCAGCAGATCCAGCGTCCCCTTCCGGCCGACCGCGGCGGCGACGGTCCGCAGCGTGGCGGGATCGTCGAGATTCCGCCGGGTCGCGGTCTCCGCCAGGAGCAGGTGATGGCGGACGAGCGTCCCGATCACCTCCGTGTCCGCAGCGCAGAACCCCATGCGTGCGGCGATCCCCCGGGCGGCCGCCGCGCCGGCGACCGAGTGGTCGCCCGGTCGGCCCTTGCCGATGTCGTGGAGCAGCGCGGCGACGAGCAGCAGGTCCGGACGGCGCACCCGGCGGGTCAGTGCGGCCGCCTGCGCGGCGGTCTCGCACAGGTGACGGTCCACGGTCCAGCGGTGCACCGGGTTGCGCTGCGGACGGCACCTGACGTGTTCCCACTCCGGGAGCAGCGAGGTGACGAGACCCGCAGCGTCGAGCGATTCCCAGATGCGCACGGCGGGCCGTCCGGCGCCGAGAAGCGAGACGAGTTCGCGGCGCGCCCGGCCCGGCCACGGGGAGGGGAGCGCGGCCGTGGAGCGGGCGAGGCGGCGCAGCGCCGACGGGTTGAGCGGCAGGCCCGCGCGCGCGGCGGCGGCCGCGGCGCGCAGCGGCAGTACCGGGTCGTCCTCGGGGCGGGCGGTGCGGGCCAGCGATGCCTCGCCGTCGTACGCGACGACACCGTCGGCAAGCGGGGTCCGGGGCCCGCCTCCGGCCGCGGAACGGCGCGCCGTGCGGCGACCGGGCAGCACGTTCCGGACGGCGTGGGCGGACCTCGCTCTCAGGATGCGGGAGACGTCCCGCCAGGTGCTGTCGGAGGCGTACCCGATGGTGTGGGCGGCCTCGTAGACATGGCGCAGCAGCGCGTCCGCGTCGGGAAGGCCCAGTGCGGCGGCCGTCCTGGGCTGGTCCTGGAGGAGCAGCCGGTCGGCGGAGCGGCCGGTGGCGAGGTGGAGTGCGTCGCGCACGTCGAGGAGGGCGGTGCGGGCCTGCGCGAGGCCCCGACGGGGGGCGTCGGTGAGCCAGGACGCGGCGACGGCACGCAGGGCCGTCGCGTCGCGGAGTCCGCCCCGCGCTTCCTTGAGATCGCCCTCCAGGAGGAAGCGCAGCTCGCCATGGCGGTCGCCCCGTGCGTGCACGAGGTCGAGGAGTTCGGGGAGCCGTCGGGGGGCGTGGGCGCGCCAGTCCGCGAGGGCGGTGGAGTGCAGGCGTCGGGTGAGCTCCGGGTCTCCGGCGAGGTGCCGGGCGTCGAGGAGCCCGAGCTGGACGCGGAGGTCCCGCGCTGCGGCGTTGCGGGCCTCGGTCGGAGTGCGTACCGAATGGTCGAGCGGTACCCCGGCGTCCCAGACGGGGTACCAGAGGCGGTCGGCGAGTGCGGCGACCCGGGCTGCCGGTGCGCCGTCGTGGAGCAGCAGCAGGTCGAGGTCGCTGCCCGGGGAGAGTTCGCGGCGTCCGTATCCGCCGAGGGCGACCAGAGCGGTGCCGGGCTCCGGCTGCCGGTCGTGGAGGGCGGCGAGCCAGTGGTCGGTGTCGGTGGCGAGGGTCCTGCGGCGGGCGGGGCCTGCGGGGACGGCGCCGCCGAGAACGGCCCGGCGGCGTGCGGCGTACCGCGCGGACGGGTCCGAGGGGGCCGAGGAGCCGGCGGCGGGCGGCTGCGATCCGGGCTCGGCCCCCGGGGCAACCCCGGACCCGCGGCCCCGTCCCCGTGATGTCGGGGCGGGGCCGGTCGCGACGCCTCGGCGTCCGGGCGCGGAGGGCACTACAGGGCGTCCGGTCCGCGTTCGCCGGTGCGGACACGGACGGCGGTGTCCACGGGCACGGTCCACACCTTGCCGTCGCCGATCGTCCCGGTGCGGGCCGCCTTGACGACCACCTCGACCAGCTGCTCGGCGTCGTTGTCCTCGACGAGGACCTCGACGCGCACCTTGGGCACGAGGTCCACCGTGTACTCGGCGCCGCGGTAGACCTCGGTGTGGCCGCGCTGACGGCCGTACCCGCTGGCCTCGGTGACGGTCAGTCCGTGGATGCCGAAGGTCTGGAGGGCGTCCTTGACCTCGTCGAGGCAGTGCGGCTTGATGACAGCGGTGATGAGTTTCACGCGTCCACCTTCTTGTTCTTCGTGTTCTGCGAGGTCGTGGCGGCCGGTGCCGAGGTGCCGGCGCCGCGGCCGGTCACCCCGCCGCGTGCGGCGGCCGTGGCGCCCACGGCGCTGAAGTCGTACGCGGTCTCCGCGTGGAACGCCTGGTCGACGCCGGTCCGTTCCTCGTCCTCCCCGGCCCGGAAGCCGATGGTCGACTGGATCAGCTTCGCCAGCAGCCACGACACCACGAAGGAGAACGCCATGACGGAGAAGGCGCCGACGGCCTGCTTGCCGAACTGCCCCGGGCCGCCGAGGCCCCCGACGGCGAGGAAGCCGACGAGGAGGGTTCCGATGACGCCGCCGACGAGGTGGACTCCGACCACGTCGAGCGAGTCGTCGTAGCCGAGGCGGTACTTGAGGCTGACGGCGGCGGAGCACACCGCGCCCGCGACGAGACCGATGAGGACGGCGCCCAGCGCGCTGACGTCAGCTCCGGCGGGGGTGATGGCGACGAGGCCGGCGACGGCACCGGAGGCCGCGCCCAGTGTGGTGAAGGCGCCGTGCCGGATCCGCTCGTACACCAGCCACCCGAGCATGGCGGCCCCCGTGGCGACCTGGGTGTTGAGGGCCATGGTGGCGGCGGTGCCGTCCGCGGCGAGCGCCGATCCGGCGTTGAAGCCGAACCAGCCGAACCACAGCAGGGCCGCGCCGAGCATGACCAGGGGAAGGCTGTGGGGGCGCATCGCTTCCTTGCGGAAGCCGATGCGGCGGCCGACGACCAGCACGGCGGCGAGCGCCCCGATGCCCGCGTTGATGTGGACGGCGGTGCCGCCGGCGAAGTCGATGACTTCCAGTTCGTACAGCCAACCGCCCTCGGCCCAGACCCAGTGGGCGACCGGGAAGTAGACCAGGGTCGCCCAGAGCGCCACGAACAGCGTCCAGGCCCCGAACTTCACGCGGTCGGCGAGCGCGCCGCTGATCAGTGCGGGTGTGAGGACGGCGAACATGAGCTGGAAGAGGACGAAGGCGAACACGGGGATGCCCTCGTTCCCGCCGGTGAGGGTGTCCACCGAGATGCCCCGCAGTCCGAGGTGCTCCAGCCCGCCGATGACGCCGCCGTGGTCGGTGCCGAAGGTGAGCGAGTAGCCGTAGAGCACCCACAGCACACTCACGACGCCGAGCGAGACGAACGACATCATCAGCATGTTCAGCGTGCTCTTGACCCTGACCATGCCTCCGTAGAAGAAGGCGAGGCCGGGCGTCATCACCATGACCAGCGCTGCGCTGATCAAAACGAATGCGGTATCCGCGCCGTTCACTGTGGGTGTCTCCTTGCGCCGGGGCCGGGTGGGGACGCATGTCCCAGGGCCTCAGAGTCCCGTGGGCGCGTTTCGACCGGCGCCGTGCGCTGTTTCGCGGTCGTGACGAACCGGCCTGCCGTGTTACGCGCAGGTGAATCGGGGGTTCCGGCACGGGGCCGGCCGCGACGCCACCCGTGGTGACCTGGCGGGGGAGCCTGGTCGGGCAGTCCGGGGCGGCGTCGCGGCCGGTGTCGGTGGCGGCGGCTCAACCGGCCGCCGCGGCGCCTCCCTGCGGGAGTTCTCCGGCGAGTCGTTCGGCGAGCCGCGCCACTTCCGGGACCTGCCCGAACTCGCGCGAGGCCGTCGCGCTGGTCTTGCGGAGGCGGTTGTTGACGCGCTCGGACCGGAGCCGGCGGGCGACGTCCACCGCCTCGCCCGCCCTGGAGGCGCACCGTTCCGGGTCCCGCTGGAGGAGGTGCACGCTCGCCAGCCCGATGAGGTTCAGGGCGTAGCTGCGCTGATGGCCGCCGCCCTGTCCGGTCTCCTGGCCGAACAGCTCGACGGCTCGCTGCATGGCGGGTTCGGCGAGGGAGACGTAGGTGGGGCTGCGGTCCGAGGAGTAGGCGAGGTCGCGGTAGGAGTGCGCGATCTCCGCCTGGAGTTCCGCCTCGGAGAAGAAGCGGATCCAGTCGGGTTCGGCGCAGGACCGCTCCCGGTCCTCGTAGGTCTCCTCGGCCATCCGGACGGCCCGGCGGCACTTGCCGGGCTGCCCCAGGTTCGCGTAGGCGCGGGCCTCGACCGCGTGGAGCATGGCCTGGGTGCGGGCGGTGGCGCCGTCCCTGCTGCCGTACTGGGCGAGGTGGACGAGTTCGAGCGCGTCCCCGGGGCGTCCGAGGTGGATCATCTGCCGGCCCATGTTGGAGAGGATGTAGGAGCCGAGCGGCCGGTCGCCCGCCTCCTTCGCGGCGTGCAGGGCGAGGACGAAGTACTTCTGCGCGGTGGGTTGCATCCCGGTGTCGTACGTCATCCAGCCCGCCAGTTCGGCGAGTTCCGCCGCCACCCGGAAGAGGCGGGCGGTGATGCGGGCCGGGTGCTGCTGTTCCTGGAGGAGTTCGGTGACCTCGTGCAGCTGGCCGACCACGGCCTTGCGGCGCAGCCCGCCGCCGCACTGGGCGTCCCATCTGCGGAACATGACCGTGGTCTGCTCCAGCAGTTCCAGTTCCGGTTCGGACAGCGGAGGGCGCCGGACGCCGTCGCTTCCGGGGCCGCGCGTCTGCGCGGGAACGGGCAGCACGGCGGCGCCGGAACCGCCGGGGGCCGGACCGCCGGACGGCCCCGCGCCGGAGGGGCTCGGGGGGCCCGGGGTGGGGCCGCCGGGTGCCGGCACGAGCCAGCGCTGCAGGGGCTCGACGAGCGCAGGACCGGCCGCCATGGCGAGGGAGGGGCCGAGGAAGCCCCGGCGCCCCAGCATGAGGTCGCTGCGTGAGAACTCGCTGATCAGCTGGATCGTCTCCGGTCCCGCCCACGGGAGGTCGACGCCGGAGGCGGTGGGCGTGCGGCGCGCCGGCCGCAGGCCGAGCTCCTCCACCGGGACCGCGCAGCCGAACCGCTCGGAGAACAGCTCGGAGAGGATGCGCGGGATCGGCTCCCGTGGCTGCTCGCCGTCGAGCCAGCGCCGCACCCGGGAGGTGTCGGTGCTGACGTGGGGCGCACCGATCTGCCGGGCACGCCGGTTCACCTGGCGCGCCAGCTCGCCCTTCGACCAGCCGCTGCGTACGAACCACGAGCCGAGCTGCTCGTTCGGGCGCTTCTCCGCGCCGCCGGAACCGCCACCGTCGCCGGTCACGTGTCACGCCCCCATCCGGCTCGGCGACGGCCGGCGTCGGATCGCGTCCGGTTCGTGCTGTCGCTGAGCGATGTCACCGTCATGTGCACCGAAAGTAATCCTACGATCACCGTCACGCGAGGGCGAGAGCGGAAACGCCACCATTCGCCACCCCTTCGAATGAACCCTCTGCACGGCACACACGGTTGACTTGACGAGGAGACAGTTCCGTAACGCCCCGCCCCGGAACCGCACTCCCGTCGCTCTCCGCCCGCCGGACGTGACCGGCGGTCGTAACCCTCGGCACCCGGCACCCGTTGGAGGAAGCGTGATGTCACCCTCGCGTCGGCACGCGGGGACACCGCACCGGTTCCCGCACCCGAACGTGCCGCACCGGCCGGAATCTGCGGTTCGGGCGGGCGGTGCGGCTCTCTCGGGAGCAAGGATCCGATTCTCCCACCGGCCGCGTCCGGTGGACCCTCGAAAGAAGGTCTGATGGGCTTCTCGATCGGCGTACTCGGCAGTGGTCTGCGGGAGAGGCGCGGGGCGCGGGACCTGCGCCCCGGCGCGCGGCGCCGCAGCCGGACCCCCGAAGGAACGGCAGTGGCGGAGTACACGGGCCTGTGGGGCTGGGACGTCGCACCGGGGGCACGGGTCGTGCGCTCCGGTGGACGGACACGATGCTCGTGCGGCACGGCGGCCTGCCCGACGCCGGGAGCCCATCCGTTGCCGGGCGGAGCCCGGGTGCCGGCCGGAGCCGCGCTGGACGAGGCGTGCCGCGCGTGGGCCCGGACGCCGGGGGCGACGATGCTTCTGCCGGCCGGACGGCACTTCGACGTCCTGGAGGTCTCCGAGCAGTCCGGCCGGCGTGCGCTGGCCCGACTGGAACGGATGGGGCTGCCTCTCGGACCGGTCGCGGCCGCGCCGCACGGACGCTGCTGGTTCCTCGTCGCACCGGGGGCCGCCGACGCGATGCCGGCGCTGCTGTACCGGACGGGCTGGGACGACACCGGGCTGGACCTGCGGTGCCTCGGCGCCGGGGCCCACATCACCGCGCCGCCCTCGGACCATGCAGGTCTGGGCCCGGTGCGCTGGGTTCGCCCTCCGGGCCTCGGGCAGGCACCGGTCCTGCCCGAGGCGCGTCTGCTGCTGGGCACGCTCGCCTACGTCAGCCACCGCTCGGCCGCCCTCAGGCTGCCGAGCGGCGGCTGACGCGCCGGTCCTGCTCGCTACTCGCCGATCAGGGCGTCGACGAACGCCTCCGCCTCGAAGGGTGCGAGGTCGTCGGCCCCCTCACCGAGGCCGACGAGCTTCACGGGCACCCCGAGCTCCCGCTGTACGGACACCACGATGCCGCCCTTGGCCGTGCCGTCGAGCTTGGTGAGCACAATGCCGGTGATGTCGACGACCTCGGCGAAGACCCGGGCCTGCACCAGACCGTTCTGACCGGTCGTCGCGTCGAGGACGAGCAGTACCTCGTCGACGGGGCCGTGCTTCTCCACGACCCGCTTGACCTTGCCCAGTTCGTCCATGAGGCCGGTCTTGGTGTGGAGGCGCCCCGCGGTGTCGACGAGCACGGCGTCCGCACCCTCGTCGGTGCCCTCCTTGACGGCGTCGAAGGCGACGGACGCGGGGTCGCCGCCCTCGGGTCCGCGGACAGTGCGGGCTCCGACGCGTTCGCCCCAGGTCTGGAGCTGGTCGGCGGCGGCCGCGCGGAAGGTGTCGGCCGCACCGAGTACGACGGACTTGCCGTCCGCGACGAGGACGCGTCCGAGCTTGCCGGTGGTCGTGGTCTTGCCGGTGCCGTTGACACCCACCACGAGCACCACGCCCGGCCGGTCGGTGCCGCCCCGCGTCTCGGTGTGGACGGTGCGGTCCTCGTCGGGGCCGACGAGTGTCAGCAGCTCCTCGCGCAGCAGGCCGCGCAGCTCCTCCGGCGTGCGGGTGCCGAGCACCTTCACCCGCTCCCGCAGTCGTTCCACGAGTTCCTGGGTGGGCGCCACGCCGACGTCCGCCGTGAGCAGGGTGTCCTCGATCTCCTCCCAGGTGTCCTCGTCGAGGTGCTCGCGGGAGAGCAGCGTGAGGAGGCCCTTGCCCAGCGCGTTCTGCGAGCGGGACAGCCGGGAACGCAGCCGTACCAGGCGTCCGGCCGTGGGCTCCGGGGTCTCCAGCTCCGGAGCGGTGGCGGCCTCCGCCGCCTCGACGGGGGGCGCCTCGTCCTCGGCGTGCTCGGGGAGCCCGACCTCCTCGATGGTCCTGCGCGGCTCCTCGAGCGCGGTCTCGGCGTCCTCGCCGATGTGCGGCTCCGCGGGCGGAGCGGTGGGGGCGGCGGACTCCCGTGGTCCGGCGGTCTTCTTCTTCCGGCCGGTGACCACGAGCCCGGCGGTCGCGAGGAGCGCGAGCACGACGATCACGGCGGCCAGGATGACGATGTCCATCGCTGCCTTTCTTCACACGGGAGGACCGGTCGGTGCCGGTGACGGGATTCCGGCCAAGTATTCCAGAACGTGCCGGAAAGCCTGCCGCCCCGGCTCGGGGATGAACCGGGGCAGCAGGCGTGCGAGGAACGGGCGGCGGGGCTTCAGCCCATCTCCTCCAACGCCTTGCCCTTCGTCTCCGGCACCCACTTGAGGATGAAGGGGATCGAGAGCAGGGCGAAGACCGTGTAGATCAGGTAGGCACCGGCCAGGTTCCAGTCGGACAGGCTGGGGAAGCTGACGGTGATCAGCCAGTTGGCCACCCACTGGGCGGCTGCGGCGACGCCGAGGGCGGCGGCCCGGATGCGACTGGGGAACATCTCCCCCAGCAGGACCCAGACCACCACGCCCCACGAGAGGGCGAAGAACAGCACGAAGGCGTGCGCGGCGACGAGCGCCACGGTGCCCTGCAGGTCGGGCAGGGTGATGTTGTCGCCGGCACCGGACTTGGCGGAGAACGCCCAGGCCGCGAGGCCGAGCGAGGCGGCCATGCCCACGGAGCCGACGAGGGCCAGCGGCTTGCGGCCCACGCGGTCGACCAGCAGGACGGCGATCGCGGTGCCGACGATGTTGATGATCGAGGTGGTGAAGCTGTAGAAGAACGAGCTCGAGGGGTCGATGCCGACCGACTGCCACAGCGAGGCGCTGTAGTAGAAGATCACGTTGATGCCGACCAGCTGCTGGAAGACGGAGAGCCCGATGCCGACCCAGACGATCGGCAGCAGCCCGAAGCGGCCGCCGAGCAGGTCGCGCAGCGTGGGCTTGCGCTCGCTGCGCATGGACTCCTGGATCTCCGTGATGCGCGGCTCCAGGTGGGGCCCCTCCCCCTCGACGCGCGCGAGGACACCGCGTGCGTCGGCCGTGCGTCCGGCAGCGATCAGGTAGCGGGGGGACTCGGGTATGACGAAGGTCAGCAGGCCGTAGACGACGGCAGGGACCACCATGATCCCCAGCATCCACTGCCAGGCCTCCAGGCCCGCGATCTCTCCGCGCTGGTCACCGCCGGCGAGGTCGAGGATGCCGAAGTTCACCAGCTGCGAGACGGCGATGCCGATGACGATGGCGGCCTGCTGGAACGAGGCGAGACGCCCGCGATAGGCGGGCGGTGCCACCTCGGCGATGTAGGCCGGGGCCACCACGGAGGCCATGCCGATGGCCACGCCGCCCAGCACACGCCACACGGCGAGGTCCCACAGGGCGAAGGGCACCGCCGAGCCGACGGCGCTGGCGGTGAAGAGCACAGCGGCACACTGCATGACGCGGATGCGGCCGAGCCGGTCGGCCAATCGGCCGGCGGTGGCCGCGCCGATGGCGCACCCGATGAGAGCCGCGGCGATCACCTGTGCCAGCAGCTCCGAGCCGACGGCGTAGCGCTCCTGGATCGCGACCACGGCTCCGTTGATCACGGAGCTGTCGTAGCCGAACAGGAAACCGCCCATCGCCGCCGCCGCGGCGATGAAGACGACATGACTCAGGTGCCGTGGGCGCGCTGTGTCAGCGCCGGCGGACACCGTGGGGGTGCTGGTCACGGAGTTCTCCATTTGAACGTGAGAGCGGCTCCGCAGAGACTATGTCTTCATTACTCGAAGTCAAGGGTGGGTTACACCACAGTGAATCCCCTCTTTCGCACAAGCTCGCTTCATCCTGTGAAGAACATACGCACAGGGCGTGCCCCGGACTTCACGCCAGCCGCTGACTGATCACCTTGGAGACGCCGTCGCCCTGCATCGACACGCCGTACAGCGCGTCCGCGACCTCCATCGTCCGCTTCTGGTGAGTGATCACGATGAGCTGCGAACTGTCCTTCAGCTCCTCCATGATCCGGATCAGCCGCTGCAGGTTGGTGTCGTCCAGCGCGGCCTCGACCTCGTCCATCACGTAGAACGGGCTCGGCCGGGCCTTGAAGATGGACACCAGCAGCGCCACGGCGGTCAGCGAGCGCTCGCCGCCGGACAGCAGCGAGAGCCGCTTCACCTTCTTCCCCGGCGGTCGGGCCTCCACATCCACGCCCGTGGTGAGCATGTCCTCCGGGTCGGTGAGCACCAGTCGCCCCTCACCACCGGGGAAGAGCCGGGAGAAGACGCCCTCGAACTCGCGGGCGGTGTCGTGGTACGCCTCCGTGAAGACCTTCTCGACCCTCTCGTCGACCTCCCTGACGACCTGGAGGAGGTCCGCCCGCGTCTTCCTGAGGTCCTCCAGCTGTTCGCTGAGGAAGCGGTGGCGCTCCTCCAGTGCCGCGTACTCCTCCAGCGCCAGCGGGTTGATCCTCCCCAGTCTGTTGTAGGCCCGCTCCGCCGCCTTGAGACGCTTCTCCTGCTCCGCCCTGACGAACGGCACCGGCTGGTTCCTGGGGTGTTCCGGATCCTCGGGCAGCTCCTCGCCCTCGGCCGGCGGGGACGGCGGCACCATCCGGTCGGGCCCGTAGTCCGCGACCAACCCGGCGGGCTCGACTCCCAGCTCCTCCAGCGCCCGTGTCTCCAGCTGCTCGATGCGCATCCGCTTCTCGGCTCCGAGCACCTCGCCCCGGTGGACCGAGTCCGTGAGCTTGTCGTGCTCCTCCTTCAGCTCGCGGCCCCGGTTCCGCTCGGCGACGAGAGTCTGCTCGCGTTCCGCCTTCACCTGCTCGGCGCGGTCCTTCTCCTGACGGGCGTGCTCCAGCGAGACCTCGACGTGGGCCAGCAACTGCCGCGCCCCGGAGGCCACCGCTGCCGCGACCTCCGCCTCATGCTGTGCCCGGGCGCGTCGCGCCTCGGCGCGAACTCGGGCCTCCCGTTCGGCCCGCGCCGCCCGCAGGAGGGAGTCGGCACGTCCCGCCAGCCCCTTGACGCGCTCCTCGTGCGTGCGGACCTGGAGCCGGGCCTCCATCTCGGTCTGGCGCGCGTTGGCCCCGTCCGCGGCCAACCGGTCGCGGACCGAGGTGTCGGGCTCGTCGTCGTCCTCCTGGGCCTCCTCGGCGACGGCCAGCCGTTCGGCGAGTTCCTCGGCCTCCGCAACGGCCTGCTGCAGGGCCTCCTCCGCACGAGACACCGCAGCAGCCGTACGCTCCGCCTCGTCCGCCGCGGCGCGGGCCTGGCCGGCGAGTGTGCCGAGACGGCCGGCGACCTGCGACTTCTCCCGGTCGGCCGCGCTGCGGCGGCTGCCCAGCTCCTCGAACCGAGCAGCGCACGCCCGGCGTTGCTCGACGGCACGCTCCCGCGCCCGCGCGGTCTGCTCGCAGCGCGCCGTCAGCTCCGCCAGTTCCGCCGCCGCCTCGTCGACCGCGGCCTGCGCCTCCAGCAGGCTGGGCGCTCCCGCGGAACCGCCCTGCGCGAAGTGCGTCCCGAGGGTGTCGCCCTCGGCCGTCACGGCGACAGCTTCCGGGAGGCGGCGCACCAGTCGTTCGGCGTCCTCCAGCGTGTCCACGACGACCACCGCGTGCAGCAGCCGCCGCACAGCCGGCATCACGTCGTCCGGGCCGGTCACCAGTTCCGCCGCGGCCGTTCCCACCGGGAAAACGGGGCCCACCGCATCCCCGGGCACGTCCGCGGAGGGGTCCGCGAGCAGCATCGCCGCCCGGCCCGACTCCTGTTTGCGGAGCAGTCGCAGCGCCTCCGAGGCGGTCGCTCGGTCCGAGACGACCAGCGCGTCGGCAGCGGCGCCCAGGGCAGCAGCGACGGGAATCTCGTAGCCGGAGCGGACGGTGAGGAGTTCCGCGGCCGGCCCGAGCAGTCCGGTGAGGTGCTCGCGAGCGGCGAGGAGTGCCTCGGAACCGTCCTTGCGGCGCAGGCCGAGAGCCAGCGCGTCGTGGCGCGCGGAGGTGGCGGCGTGCTCGCGCTCCGCGTCGGAGGCCGCGTCGCGTGCCGCCCCGGCTGCGGCCTCGGCATCGGCGAGTTCCTCCTTGGCCCGCGTGTGGGCCTCGACCAGCGCCCGGTCGGTGGCGTCCAGCCCGTCGACCTCGGCCCGGAGCGCCTCGTGCTCCTGCTGTGCCGCGGCCGCGCGGCGCTGAGCGTCCTCGTGGGAGGACGAGAGACGTTCGATCTCCGACCGTGCCGAGGCCGCCCTGCTGCGTGCCGCGTTCACCTGTCCGTTGAGGCGTGCGAGACCCTCGCGGCGGTCGGCGATCGCGCGTGCGGCGTCCTTGAGGCGACGTTCCTCGTCGTGCAGCCGCCGCTCCAGCTCGGCGCGGTGCGACACGGTGTCGTCGAGCGCGTTGGAGGCGGCCTCCAGGCCCGCTTCCAGCTCCGCCTCCTGCTCCCGTACGCGCTCCGCCTCGCGCTCCAGGTCCTCCGGGTCCCTGCCGCGCCGCTCCTCCTCCGGCTGCGAGGTGGCGCTCTTGACTCGCGCGTCGGCCAGGCTGACGGTGCCGCGCACACGTTCGGCGAGCCGGGAGAGTTCCTGCCAGGTCTCCTGGGCGCGGTGCAGCCGGGGGGTGAGGGTGCGGACCTCCTGCTCGAGGTCGGCCTCGCGCCTCTCCGCCGCCTTGAGCGCCGCCCAGGCCGTCTCGCGCCGCTCCTTCAGCACCGCCTCGTCGGCGACCTCGGTGCGCAGCGCCTCGCGCAGCCCGACCAGGTCGTCCGCGAGCAGCCGGAGGCGGGCGTCGCGCAGGTCGGCCTGGATGACCTGCGCGCGGCGTGCGACGGCCGCCTGCCGGCCGAGGGGCTTGAGCTGACGGCGCAGTTCCTCGGTGAGGTCCGTCACCCGGGCGAGGTTGGCCTGCATGGCGTCCAGCTTCCGCAGCGCCTTCTCCTTGCGTTTGCGGTGCTTGAGGACTCCCGCGGCCTCCTCGATGAAGGCGCGTCTGCCGGTGGGGTCGGCGTGGAGCACTCCGTCGAGCTGCCCCTGACCGACGATGACGTGCATTTCGCGCCCGATGCCGGAGTCGGAGAGCAGTTCCTGGATGTCCAGGAGCCGGCAGGTGTCGCCGTTGATCTGGTACTCGCTGCCGCCGTTGCGGAACATGATCCGCGTGAGGGTGACTTCGGCGTAGTCGATCGGCAGTGCGCCGTCGGCGTTGTCGATGGTGAGCGAGACCTCGGCGCGGCCCAGCGGCGGCCGCCCGGTGGTGCCGGCGAAGATGACGTCCTCCATCTTGCCGCCGCGCAGCGATTTGGCGCCCTGCTCTCCCATCACCCAGGACAGGGCGTCCACCACGTTGGACTTTCCGGAGCCGTTGGGGCCGACCACGCAGGTGATGCCGGGCTCGAAGCGCAGCGTGGTCGCGGAGGCGAACGACTTGAAGCCCCGCAGTGTCAGGCTCTTGAGGTGCACGCCGAGGGACTCTACCGCCCCGGGTGTCCGCAATGACCGGTCCGCGCCGCGCGGCACGCCCGATCCACCGCCCGGGTTTCGGTGCGCCACCACGAGGGCACATCAGACGGTAAGCGGCGCGGGGACGTACGGTAGTCGGCGGCAGCGCAGGGAGGGAGCGGACACGACGAAGGGACGCCGGAGCGTCCCTTGATTTCTCTCAGCGGTTGGCGTTGCCCGCCCGGCCCGCGGGCCGGAATCAGGTCAGCGCAGGCTCCGCCGAGGATACGTCGATGCCTTCGAGCAGCGAGTCTTCGCGACGTGAAGCGGCGGACAGCGCGTCCTTCTCGGCCTGAACCCTCACGAGCTCGGATTCGAGGTCCTGGACGCGCTGCTGAAGCCGCCGCATCTCGGCGAGGACTCGGGGGTCGGAACCGCCGACGTAACCGAGAAGCGCCTTTGCCATGATGGATGGTCCTCCACACTGAATGACCGACCGGCACGGTGGTGGGTCGTGAGGGAATCGCACCCGCGATGTCTGCTGTGCAGTTGTCGCCTTGCAGCCAGACGTAACCAGGTGCGCGGGGTAATCCCAGAGTCTCACCAAAAACGGGGACGGTCAACACGATCACACTCCGCCACCCGGGGGCCCTTCGTCGGCGGCTCGGCGCGGCCGGGGGCGGCATCCCGGGTGGTCTGCGGAGATCACCTGCTGCCGCAGCCTTGCACGCCGGAACGGAAAAGGCAACCGGTTCCCGGACGGCCGCACCTCACCTGATCTCGAATCCGTCGTACCCCCCGCGGGGGGATCCCCAGATCTCCGTCACGCCCTCCACCTCCCCGGGCGTGTCCCCCGCACGCAACCAGCGCAGCAGCGCCTCGCAGTGTTCGGGTGCCCCCTCGGCGACGACGTGGACCCGCCCGTCGCCCAGATTGACGGCGAAGCCTGCGAGGCGGCCGATGCGCAGGGCCTCCTCCCGGGTGAACCAGCGGAACCCGACGCGCTGCACCCGGCCGCGCACCCATGCCGTCATCCGGACCGCCTCCGCGGTCGTCCCGGTCGTCCCGATCGTCGTCGCCATGCGGGCACGCTACCGGTCGCGCCGCGGCGTGCTCCTGTCGGCCGAACCACAGCGGGCTCCACGGGGATGCCGTACTCTCCCGGACAACGAAATCACCCGAATGGGTGATCATTTCTCTGTCGAGCGATGTGAGGACCGCAGCAGATGGGCCGCCACAGACGCGCCACCACGCCCCCTCCGGCAGCCCACCCGGAGCAGCCTGAGGCCGCGGAGACGCGGCCGGAGAGGGCGCACGGACGGCACCGTGCAGGACCGGCGGCGTCCCCACCGCCGATCCGCACCGGGCTGCTGGGGGCCGCCGCCGCACTCGCCCTGGGCGTGGTCGCGGTGACCTCGGGCCTCGTCCCCGGCATCGGGGACCGTTTCACGCTCTCGAACGACCACGGCCACAAGAGCGTGCAGGCCGGCGGAGCATCGCACGCCGCGCCCCGGGGCGGCTCCTCGGGGCCCAGCGACCGCGCCTCCCGGTCGGCCGCCCGGGAGGATCTGGATCGGCGGGCCGCCCCCTCCGGGACGGGTTCACCGCAGCCGACCGCACCGAGCACCGGGTCGGACCGGCCGACGCCTCCCTCGCCCAGCACACCCGCCTCGAAGAACCCCGACGGTAGCGGGACGGCAGGCCCGACCTCCGGCGGCGAGCGTTCGTCGGACACGCCCCGGACCGACGGCGGGACGACCGGCGCCTCCTCCCGAGCGGGCGGCGGGGAAGACCCCGGAGCGACTGCGGAATCCCGGGTCCTGGACCTGGTGAACGACGAACGGGAACGCGCGGGCTGCGCGCCCGTGAAGGCCGACGGGGAGCTGGCCACGCTGGCGGAGGACCACAGCGAGGACATGGCGGCGCGCGACTACTTCTCCCACACCACACCGGACGGCCGCGATCCGTGGGACCGGGCCGAGCAGGCCGGGATCGACGACCTGGGTGGCGAGAACATCGCCATGGGCCAGCAGGACGCCGCGGCGGTCATGGACTCCTGGATGAACAGCTCCGGCCACCGCAGGAACATCCTGAACTGCGACTTCACGACCCTGGGGGTGGGCGCCCACTTCGGGCAGGGCGGCCCGTGGTGGACCCAGGACTTCGGCTACTGAGGACGGCGGTGACCGGGCCGGTCCTCCGCCGGGACGGCCGGCAGCAGCGCTCAGGCCTGCGCCGGATCGTCCAGCCGACTCCCGGCGGGGCCGGTGCCGCGCGGTGCGCGGAGACGCTGGCACTGCGGGCAGAAGTAGCTCGATCGGTTGGTCCAGGCGCGTCGGCGCATCGGCGTCCCGCAGCGGCGGCAGGGCTCGCCCTCGCGGCCGTAGGCGTCGAGCGACCGCTCGAAGTAGCCGGACTCGCCATTGACGTCGACGTACAGGCTGTCGAAGCTCGTTCCGCCCTCCGCAAGGGCGGCCTGCATCACGTCGCGGACGTGGCCGACGAGCTCCGCCACCGCGGCGGGGCGCAGCGTCGCCGTCGGGCGCTCGTAGTGCAGTCGGGCGCGCCACAGCGCCTCATCGGCGTAGATGTTGCCCACGCCACTGATCAGGGACTGGTCGAGAAGTGCCCGCTTGATTGTCGTACGGCGCCGGCGCAGCGCGTCGGCGAAGGCTGCCTCGTCGAATTCGGGGTCGAGCGGGTCCCGGGCGATGTGGGCGATGACGTCGGGCAGTCCGTCGGTGCTGCCGTCGGCCACCGGGTGGACCGAGAGCCCCCCGAAGGTGCGCTGGTCGACGAAGCGGAGCTCGGTGCCGGTGTCGTCCGCGAACCGCACGCGGACCCGCAGGTGCCGCTCCTCGGGGGCGCCCTCCGGCTGGATCAGCAGCTGCCCGCTCATGCCGAGGTGGGCGAGCACGGCCGAGTCCTCGCCCGCCAGGGGCACCCACAGGTACTTCCCGCGGCGCCGGGCCGCGCCGAGCGTGCGGCCGGTCAGCCGGGCCGCGAAGTCCGCGGCCCCCGCGACGTGCCGCCGCACGGACCGCGGGTGGCGCACCTCGACGGAGTCGACGCGCCGTCCGCCCGCCCACCGGGCCAGGCCGCGCCGGACGACTTCGACCTCGGGCAGCTCCGGCAACGCTTCTCCTCGGATGAACGGCACAGGCGCCGCGGCCCGGCACCGGGGGCGCGGCAGCCCCGGCGGCGCTGCGGCCGCGAGCGGTGTCAGGACGGCGGCTGCTCGACGGCGGAGGACGCGGGCGTCGCCGCCGACGCGTCGTCCGAGGACGCGGCTGCGGCGTGGATCGCGCGGTAGGCGGCCTCCGCGGCCTGCTGTTCCGCCTCCTTCTTGCTGCGGCCGGTGCCGGTGCCGTACGTGACACCACCGACGCGGGCGGCAGCCGTGAAGGTCTTCTCGTGGTCCGGCCCGCTCTCGGTGACCGCGTACTCCGGAACGCCCAGGGTCTCGGCGGCGGTCAGTTCCTGCAGGCTGGTCTTCCAGTCGAGGCCGGCGCCGAGACCGGCGGACTTCTCGATCAGCGGATCGAAGAGCCGGTGCACCAGCTTCGAGGCGGCCTCCAGGCCCTGGTCCAGGTAGACCGCGCCGATGACGGCCTCCAGCGTGTCCGCGAGGATCGACGCCTTGTCACGGCCGCCGGTGCCCTCTTCGCCACGCCCCAGACGGACGAAGGAGCCGAGTTCCAGGCCGCGCGCCACGTCGGCGAGTGCGCGGGAGTTCACCACCGCGGCCCGGAGCTTCGCCAGTTGGCCCTCGGGCAGGTCCGGGTGGGTCCGGTAGAGCGTGTCCGTCACGACGAGGCCGAGGACGGAGTCCCCCAGGAACTCCAGACGTTCGTTGGTGGGCAGCCCGCCGTTCTCGTAGGCGTACGAACGGTGTGTCACCGCACGCACCAGAAGGGCGGACTCGAGTCGATACCCGAGCCGCCCTTCCAGAAGCGCGAGGGACGAGGCCGCGTCCACCTCTTCCGCCTGGGTCGCCTCGTTCGGCGTCGTGGCGTCTGACATGGAGCGTGTCACCCGCCGATCAGACCTCGAGGACCTGACGCTTGTTGTAGGTGCCGCAGCTCGGGCACGCGATGTGCTGCTGCTTCGGCTCCTGGCAGCGCTCGCACTTCACCAGGGTGGGGACCGCAGCCTTCCACTGCGACCGGCGGTGGCGCGTGTTGCTGCGCGACATCTTCCGCTTCGGAACAGCCACGGCTACTTCTCCTGCTTCTCGTCGGCGTCGGGTGCGGCGCCGTTCTGATCGTCCTTCTCGCCGTCCCGGATGGTCTCGGCGAGTCCCTGCAGTGCCGCCCAACGGATGTCGACGGCGTCGTCGTGCTCGTGGTCCGGCTCGTCCGCGAGCCGTGCCCCGCACTCGGGACACAGGCCCGGACAGTCGTCCCGGCACACCGGCTGCAGCGGCAGTGACAGCACCACCGCGTCGCGCAGCACGGACTCGAGGTTGAAGTGGTCACCCTCGAGGAAGAGCGTGTCCTCCTCCTCGGCGTCGTCGCCGGTGTCCGCCGAGGAGCGGCTCCGGTCGTCGGCGTCGGCGTCGGGGTAGGAGAACATCTCCTGGAAGTCCGCCTCGGCCTCCTGCTCCAGCGGTTCCAGACACCTTACGCACTCCCCCCGCAGCGGCGCATGGGCGGTGCCCGTGACGAGCACCCCTTCCATGACCGACTCCAGACGGAGGTCCAGCTCCACCTCGGCGTCCCGCGGCACCCCGAGGAACTCGACCCCCAGATCGGCGGGGGCCGGCACCGTGCGGGACAGGCGCTTCATCGCACCGGGTCGCCGCCCCAGCTCGCGTGTGTCGAACACGAGTGGGTTGCGGGGATCGAGCGGGGCGTTCAGAGCTTCCTGCCTTCTACGGAATGTACGACGTTCGTCCGCGCCGCCGGGGCGGTACGGACGCCGTCCGGGCAGCCCGATTGCGGGCGCTGGTACGGCCGAGGAGCCAGGATACTGGACCGACCTCCCGAGGCCCAATCCGGTGCCCGGGAGGCCGCACGATCACTGGCGGCCGTCGCCCCCGTACCGCGGGTCGTAGCCCGGCGGGTAACCCTGGCCGGCGTTCCAGTCGTACTCCTGCTGCCCGTACCCGCCCTGCTGCTGTCCGTAGGCAGGCTGCGGGTACTCCTGCTGCGCCTGGTGGGCCTGCTCGTACCGGGCGACCTGCTCCAGGTCGATCATGCCGGTGTCGAAGAAGCTGGTCTCGTCCAGGGGCGCGCTCTGCTGCGGCTGGTACGGCGCCCCGTAGGCCTGCTGCGGCATCTGCCCGTAGTACGGGTCCTGCGGCAGGTACCCCGGGGGGCCGGCCTCGGGAGGGATCGGCTGCTGCGGCACCTGCCCGTAGTAGGCGTCCATCGGCGCACCCGCCGCGGCGACCGCCTCGTACGGATCGTCCGCCCCGGGCTGCTGGACGGCGCCGGGCATCGGCTGCTGCTGCGGCGAGGGAAACGCCGGCCGGACCGTCGCGGGTTCGGGCTGTTCCGGCGTTCCCGCTCCCGGCACCTCGGCCAGACCGGCGAGGTAGTCGGCGTCGCTGGTGTGCGGCACCTGCTCCCCGGCACCGTCCTGGGCCGCCATGTGCGCACCGAGTTCGTCCGACGGGCGGTGCCCCACGAGCTTCTGGCGGCCGCGCCCGACCGCCTCGAGGGTCTTGTGCAGTACGGCGGCGACGGAGCCGAGGCGGGCGTCCACGTACTCGTCGGCACGGTGCCGCAGCTCGTCGGGATCAGCGGTGCGCTCCGGAGCGTCCTCCGCGTAGTCCTCGCCCCACGCCTCGGCCCCCGGGCCGCTGCCGAGCAGCTTCTCCCGGCCGCGTTCGACGGAGCCGACCGTCTTGCTCAGCACGACCTCGAAGTTGGCCAGCTTGCTGTCGACGTAGTCGTCGGCCTCGACCCGGATCTCCTCCGCCTCCCGGCGGGCGTCGGCCAGGATGCGCTCCGACTCCTGCTGGGCCAGGCGCGCCACTTCGGTCCCCGCGACGAGGTTCTCGCGCTCTGCCTGCGCGGATTCGATGATGCGCCGGGCCTCCTGCTGCGCCTCCGCGGCGACCTGTTCGCGTCCGCCGAGCACCTCCTCGGCCTGGGCGAGCGAACCGGGCAACGCCTCCCGCACGTCCTCCAGCATGGCGAGCAGCTCGGCCCGATTCACCACGCAGGAGGCCGACATGGGCATGGCCCGCGCACCCTCGACGGTGGCGACGATCTCGTCGATCCTTTGCTGTACGTCCACGGGTGCGACTGTACGGCCCGAGCGCCCCGGTCCGACAGCGGATGCCTCGGCAGCCACCCCTACGGGCGGCGCCGGGCGGCCGCGCACCCTCCGGCTACGGCTTCGAGAGACGCTCCCGCAGGGCGGCGAGCACGGGCGCCGGCACCAGGTGGGAGACGTCGCCGCCCCAGGTGGCGACCTCCTTGACCAGGCTGGAGGAGAGGAAGGAGTACGTCGGGTTCGTCGGGACGAAGAGCGTCTCGACCCCGGAGAGCCCGTTGTTCATCTGGGCCATCTGGAGCTCGTAGTCGAAGTCGCTGACCGCCCGCAGACCCTTCACGATGGCGGGGATGTCGCGCTGCTTGCAGTAGTCCACCAGGAGGCCGTGGAAGGCCTCGACCTCGACGTTCCCGTAGTGCGCCGTGACCTGCCGGATCAGGTCGATCCGCTCGTCGACGCCGAAGACGCCCTGCTTGGACTTGTTGATCATCACCGTGACGTGCACGACGTCGTAGAGCTTCGAGGCCCGGCCGATGATGTCGAGGTGTCCGTTGGTGATGGGATCGTACGACCCGGGACAGACGACGCGACGCACTGGCGTTTCCTCGCTCTCGGAACTCAGCATGACTGGGGAGTGCCCTCCCGTGAGGCTGCGCGACCGTACCAGAGCGTGCCCTCGCCGTACCTGCGGGAACGCAGCCCGACGAAGCCCTCCGGCCAGTCGAAGACCCCACCTCGGGTGCTGCGTTCCACGGTGACGAGCACCTCGGCGGCGAGCCACCCCTCGTTGCGGAGTGTGAGGAGGATCTCGCGGAGTTCGTCGTCGGCGACGGCATAGGGCGGGTCCAGGAACACCAGTCCGTAGGGCTCGGCCGGTGCGGGGCCGGCCAGGACCTGCTCGGCCTTCGCGGCGCGCACTTCCGCGCCGCGGAGTGCGAGCGTGCGGACGTTCTCGCGGATGGTGCGGGCGGCCCGCTGGTCGGCCTCGACCAGCAGGGCGTGCGAGGCACCCCGGGACAGGGCCTCCAGGCCGACCGCTCCGGAGCCGCCGTACAGGTCCAGCACCCGCAGTCCCCGCCAGGCGGCGGGGCCACCGAGCTGGGCCTCCCAGCTGGAGAACATGCCCTCCCGGGCGCGGTCCGACGTCGGACGGGTTCCGGTGCCGGGGGGCACCGCCAGCCGTCGTCCGCCGGCAGTACCGGCGATCACGCGGGTCATGTACTCGGTTCCTCCGTCGCGGGGCGGGACTCGGCAGACCGTCCCGTGGCAACGGCTGCCGACACCACGATATGGCGTTGCCGCGGCGTTCCGGACGGCACGCGGCCCGTCAACCCTTGTCGAGGTAGGCGGCCCGGTCCTTGTCGAGCAGGGCATCGAGTGCGGTGCGGAGCTCCGGATGGTCCGCCAGTTCCGGGTCGGCGGCGACGACCGCGGCGGCCTCGCGGCGCGCGTCCGCGATCACCTCCTCGTCCTCCATCACCGACAGCATCCGCAGCGAGGAGCGCACGCCGGACTGCGCCTGGCCCAGCACGTCGCCCTCGCGGCGCTGCTCCAGGTCGATGCGGGAGAGCGCGAAGCCGTCCCGGGTACGGGCGACGGCGTCGAGCCGGGCCCGGGCCGGGGAGGCCTCGTGCGCCTCGGTCACCAGCAGGCACAGGCCCGCGGCGGAGCCCCGGCCCACCCGGCCGCGCAGCTGGTGCAGCTGGGAGACCCCGAAACGGTCGGCGTCCATGATCACCATGACGGTCGCGTTGGGTACGTCGACCCCGACCTCGATGACGGTGGTCGCCACCAGGACATCGATCTCCCCCGCGGCGAAGCGGCGCATCACCGCGTCCTTGGCGTCCGGCTGCATCCGGCCGTGCAGGGCCGCCACCCGCAGGTCCGACAGCGGCCCGGAGGCGAGCTGCTCCGTCACGTCGAGCACGGCGAGTGGCGGCCGGCGCTCGCCGTCGCCCGCCCCGTCGCCCTTCCCGTCACCCGCGGCCGGAGCCGCGTCAGCCGGTTCGTCCTCGTCGCCGATCCGCGGACAGACCACGTACGCCTGGTGCCCCGCCTCGGCCTCCTCCCGCACCCGCTCCCAGGTACGGGCGAGGAAGTGCGGCTTGTCGGCGGCGGGCACCACGTGGCCCGCGATCTCGGAACGCCCGGCGGGCAACTGGTCGAGCACGGAGGTGTCCAGGTCGCCGAAGACCGTCATGGCGACGGTGCGCGGGATCGGGGTCGCGGTCATCACCAGGAGGTGGGGGGGCTGTCTGCCCTTGGAACGCAGCGCGTCCCGCTGCTCCACGCCGAAGCGGTGCTGCTCGTCCACGACAACCAGGCCCAGGTCGTGGAACCGGACCGTGTCCTCGATGAGCGCGTGGGTGCCGATCACGATGCCCGCCTCCCCGGTGACCACGTCCAGGAGCGCCTGCCTGCGGGCGGCGGCACCCATGGAGCCGGTCAGCAGCACCGCCCGGGTGGCCTGCTCCGCACCGCCCAGCATGCCGCCCTCCGCCAGCTCGCCCAGCATCCCTGTGACGGAGCGGTGGTGCTGCTGCGCCAGCACCTCGGTCGGCGCGAGCAGCGCGGCCTGACCGCCGGCGTCGACGACGGTGAGCATCGCGCGCAGGGCGACCAGGGTCTTGCCGGACCCGACCTCGCCCTGGAGAAGGCGGTGCATCGGGTGCTCGGCGGCCAGATCGTCGCCGATCTCCCGACCCACCTTCCGCTGGCCCTCGGTGAGGGTGAACGGCAGGCGCGCGTCGAAGACGTCCAGCAGGCCGCCCTCGCGGGGACGGCGGGGTGCCGCGGGCAGGTGGGAGTCGGCGAGGCGCCGTCGGGCCAGCACGGTCTGCAGCACGAAGGCCTCGTCCCACTTGAGCCGTGCCCGCGCGTCCTCGATGTCTGCCTTGGTGCGCGGCCGGTGCACCTTGCGGAGGGCCTCCGGCAGGCCGATCAGCCCGCGCTCCTCGCGCAGGCGGGTGGGCAGCGGGTCGGTGAGGCCGCTCCAGCCTGTCGCCTCCAGGGACGTCAGGACGGTGTCCACGGCCTGCTCGATCTTCCACGAGGAGAGCTGGGCGCAGGCCGGGTACAGCGGCAGCAGGGCACCCGCGAACCGCTCGACGCTCTCCTGGTCCGTCTCGTCGTCGAGGAGCTTGAACTCGGGGTGGGACAGCTGGAGCTTGCGGTTGAAGACACCGACCTTGCCCGCGAACATGCCGCGCCTGCCGGGCAGGAGCTTCTGCTTCGCCCCGTACACGGCCCTGCCGAAGAAGACCAGCTGGAGCCGTCCGCTGCCGTCGGTGAGGTTGACCTCGAGCCGCTGCCCGCGGCCCCGGTTGAAGGAGTGCACCCGGGCGTCGGCGATGCGGGCGACGACGGTGACGTGCTCGTCCAGCGGCAGGTCGGCGAGCCGGGTGAGTTCGCCGCGTTCCGCGTAGCGGCGCGGATAGTGGTGCAACAGGTCCGAGACCGTGCGCAGGTCGAGGTGTTCGGCCATCACCTTCGCGGTGTTGCCGCCGAGCAGCTTCTTCAGGGGTTCGTCGAGCGCGGGCACGTGACCATTGCACACCATGCCGGTGACGACGGGGCGCGTCGGCGCGGCGGCGCCGGAGCGCACGTGGCGGAGAGCGCCTCACTCCACCCCGACGAGCAGCAGGCCCGCACCGTCGCGGCCCTCGTACACCACGGTGTCGACGCCGAGATGGCCCCGACGCACCTGTTCCTCCAGCCGCCCGGCGAGCCCGTCGGGCGCATGGGGGCCGACGACAAGGGTCACCATCTCGCCGCCCGCGGCGAGCATCCGCTCCAGCACCTCGCCCGCCGTCCGGTCCACGTCGTCGCCCATGACGGCGACATCCCCGTCGACCATCCCGAGGACGTCGCCGGCCTGGCAGATGCCGGCCATGGTCCACGACTCCCGCTCCGCGAGGACGACTTCGCCGTAACGCGTGGCGCCGGCGGCGGAGGTCATCGCCACGACGTCCTCGTCGAAGCGCAGCGCGGGGTCGTGGACGGCGAGGGCGGCGATGCCCTGCACTGCGGCGCGGGTGGGGATGACCGCCGCCCGCGCGCCGTCCCTGCGGGCGGCCTCGGCCGCCCGGACCGCCGCGGCGTGCAGCTCGGGATCGTTGGGGAGCAGGACGATCTCGTGCGCGCCGCAGGCGCGCATCGCGGCGGTCAGTGCGACCTCGCCGGCGACTCCGTCCGGTGCACGCACGACGGTGGCGCCCGCTTCCTCGCAGAGGCCGGCCAGTCCCTCGCCGCGGATCACCGCCACCACGGCCCGGGCGGGCGTCTCGGGACGGGTGCACGCTCCGAGGGGGTCGTCGTCGTGGCTGGCGCCGGTGCCGGCGAGGTGGGTGATCCGGATCCGGTGCGGTCGGCCTGCCGCGATACCCGCCTCCACCGCGGCGCCGGCGTCGTCGACGTGCACGTGGACGTTCCACAGGCCCTCACCGCCGACGACGACCAGCGAGTCGCCCAGGGCGTCGAGCCGGCCGCGCAGCGTCCGCACGGCGCTCTCCTCGGCGTCGAGCAGATACATGACCTCGTACTCCGGAACGGCCCCGCCGGCGTCGCGGCCCCCGGGGTCCGGAGCGTCGTGGAGGGCGTCCGCACCGAGCGGCTCCGGTGCGGGGCCGTGCTGCGCGGACTCACCGGCGAGCGCGGCGGCCAGCGCGTCGAGGACGACGACGAGCCCCCTGCCGCCCGCGTCGACGACGCCCGCCCGGGCGAGCACGCCGAGTTGCCGCGGGGTCTCGGCGAGGGAGGTGCGCGCGCCTTCGCACGCGGCGCGGGCCACGGCCGGCGCGTCGCCGTCCGCCCCCGCGGCGGCGTCCGCCGCGGCACGGGCCACGGAGAGCATGGTGCCCTCGACGGGATGCGCCACGGCCTCGTACGCCGCGTCTGCGGCCCGGCACAGCGCCTTGCGCAGCAGTTCGGCCGGTTCGGCGTCCTGCTCCCGCCGCGGGGCTGCCAGGACTTCCGCCGCCCCGCAGAGCAGCTGCGCCAGGATGGTGCCCGAGTTTCCGCACGCTCCGCGCAGTGCCCCGCGGGCGGCGGTGCGCAGGGCGTGTTCCGTGACGCCGTGCTCCTCGCCCTCCTCCAGGGCGCGGTGGGCCGCGGCCATGGTGAGGCACATGTTGCTGCCGGTGTCGCCGTCGGCGACGGGGAAGACGTTGATGGTGTCGATCTCCTCGCGCCCGCGCTGCAGGGCCTCGAGGGCGAGGCCGCACCAGGTCCGTACCGCAGTGGTGTCGAGCGGGTGCGGCACGGAGGTCCTCCTCGGATGGCGGGTCGGCGGGGTGACGTTCATGCTAGTTTCACTGTTCGGGAGCAGCCGTTGTATGCTGCTCCGGTTGCCCGGGGTGGACCGGGCACGAACTTTTCCCAGGCACTGCGGCTCAGACCCCTGAACCTGCGACGCCGGGATTCACCGTAAGCGCATCTGAAGTCTTTGGAGTGACCCGTGGCTGCCAACTGCGACGTCTGCGGCAAGGGGCCGGGCTTCGGCAACAACATCTCCCACTCGCACCGCCGCACGCCGCGTCGCTGGAGCCCGAACATCCAGCGCGTGCGTGCCGTGATCGGTGGGACGCCGAAGCGTCTCAACGCCTGCACCTCGTGCATCAAGGCCGGCAAGGTCTCGCGCTGACGTCAGCGCGGTCACCTCGCCGGTTGCTGCAAAGCCGGTCCGCCTCTGTGGCGGGCCGGCTTTTTCGTGCGCCTGCCTCCGGGCCCCGGCCGGTCAGCTCCGGGTCCGCCAGCCGTGGTCGACGGGCCCGATGCCGCTGCCCAGCGGGAATCCCGCGGCGACTGCACCGGTGACGTACTCCTTGGCGGCCGCCACGGCGTCGGGCACCGTCCGGTCCCGGGCCAGCTCGGCGGCGACGGCCGCCGCCAACGTGCAGCCGGTGCCGTGAGTGTGCCGGTTGTCGTGGCGCGGCGCCCGGAGCCAGTGCTCCTCGGTGCCGTCGGTCAGCAGATCGACGGCCTCCCCGGAAAGGTGGCCGCCCTTGATCAGGGCCCATCGCGGGCCGAGCGCGAGCACCGCCGCGGCCGCCGGTCGCATGTCGGACTCCTCCCGCACCCGTACGCCGGTGAGCTGCGCCACTTCGTCGAGGTTGGGTGTCGCCACGGTCGCGGTCGGCAGCAGGACGTGACGAACCGCACCCAGCGCCTCCGGAGCGAGCAGCGGATCACCGTGTTTGGAGACGCCGACCGGGTCGACCACCACGGGCGCGGTCAGCGGAGCGAGCAACTCGGCGACGGTCCGCACCAGGGCGGCGGAGGAGAGCATGCCGGTCTTCACCGCGCGCACCCCGATGTCGTCGACCACGCTGCGGAACTGGGCGCGCACGGCCTCTTCCGGCAGGTCCCAGGCACCCTGGACACCCTGGGAGTTCTGGGCGGTGACGGCCGTGAGCACGCTCATGCCGTGGACACCGAGCGCGAGCATGGTCTTCAGGTCGGCCTGGATGCCCGCGCCGCCGCCGGAGTCGGAGCCGGCGACGGTCAGGGCGAGGGGCGGCGTGGTCATGGACCGGAATCTACGGCACTCCGCCGCGGTGGGTCATTCCTGGTCGGCGCCGAAGTGGTCCCAACCGCCCGCCTGTTCCCAGGAGGCACCGTCCACTGTCACGCGGGAGGGCCCGGAGGCGGGGAGCACCTCACCGATGACGCGCCAGCGGGCGGGGAGTTTGCGGTCGCGGGGGAAGGTGGCGACCAGTGCGTGGTCCTCCCCTCCTGTCAGCACCCACTGCAGCGGGTCGACGCCGACGGCCTGGCCGATGTCCGCCATCTGCACCGGCACGTCGAGCTGCGGGGACCGGACGTCGATGCGCACCCTGCTGGCCGCCGCTATGTGCCCCAGGTCGGCGATGAGCCCGTCGCTGACGTCGGTCATGGCGGTGGCGCCGAGGGCGGCGGCGGCAGGTCCGGCATGGTAGGGCGGCTCGGGTCGGCGGTGCGCCTCGACGAACGCGCGCGGCGAGCGGAAGCCGCGGGACAGCACGGCATGGCCGGCGGCGGACCAGCCCAGCCAGCCGGCGACGGCGACCAGGTCCCCGGCCCGGGCTCCGGACCGGGTGACGGCCGCTCGCTCCCGGAGGTCTCCGAGCGCGGTGATGGCGACGGTGATCGTGTCGCCCCGCGTGACGTCACCGCCGACGACGGCCGCGGCGGCGACGCGCGCCTCGTCGCGGATGCCGTCCATCAGTTCCGTCGGCCAGTTCACGGCGAGTTCGGCGGGGACGACGAGTCCCAGGAGCAGCGCGGTGGGCACGGCTCCCATGGCCGCGATGTCGGCGAGGTTCTGAGCTGCGGCCTTCCTGCCCACGTCGTACGCTGTGGACCAGTCGCGGCGGAAGTGCCGCCCTTCGAGCAGAACGTCGGTCGTCGCCACCACCCGCCTGTCGGGCGCCGCGACGACGGCGGCGTCGTCACCGGGACCGAGATGAACGGCGGGAGTGGTGTCGAGCCGGGAGGTGAGGGCCCGGATCAGCCCGAACTCCCCGAGTTCGGCAACGGTGCTGGGGGAATGCGGATGTCCCCCCGGAGAACTCAACATGCCACTGCCCTTTCGCGATTCTCGCGCACCTGGTCCGCCTCGTCCGCCCGGCGGGGCCGCCCGCCGTCACCGGCACCCGCTCCGCGGGGCTCCCCGGTGCGGGCGGCGACGCGGTACCGTTGCGCTCCCCCGCCCCCCATGATCCTCGAAGCCGCCCTGGAGGTCCCGTGGTACAGGCATACATCCTGATCCAGACCGAGGTCGGGAAGGCATCGAACGTCGCCGAGGTCGTCGGCGGGATAGAGGGCGTCCTCAGGGCGGAGGACGTGACGGGACCGTACGACGTCATCGTGCGCGCCCAGGCCGACTCCGTCGACGAGCTGGGACGCCTGGTGGTGGCCGAGGTACAGCGCGTGGCGGGAATCACGCGCACCCTGACCTGCCCCGTGGTCCATCTCTAGCTCCCGTTTATGCTCGCCCGGTGAGTTCTCCGAAGCGCCGGCGCGGTGTACGGCCGAACGGTGTCCGGTGCCGCGTCGCACCGCGCCGTTCCCCTTTCCTCCGTGCGCCCCTCCTCCTCTGCGGGGTGTGCCTCGTACTCGCGGGGTGCGGCGCGATCACCGGCGCCGGTGCCGGTCCGGTCCCTCCCGACCCCTCCGGCAGGGCGGCCGTGGCCTGCCGCACCCTGCACCGGGCTTTGCCGGAGCGCGTGACGGGACTGGATCCCGTCGACACGCGGCCGGCCTCGCGGTACACCGCGGCGTGGGGGGATCCCTCGGTGGAGCTGCGGTGCGGTGTGTCCAGGCCCGACGTCCTCAGGCCCGGGAGTGAACACTACAACCCCACGGCGGAAGCGGTGGACGTGAACGGGGTCTCCTGGCTGCTGGAGCAGCGGGAGAACGGCTACCGGTTCACCACCACGGACCGCGCGGCGCGCGTCGAGGTCACGGTTCCGGACGCCTACGCGCCCGAGGTGGGCGTGCTGACCGCGTTCGCCGACCCGATCGAACGGACGGTTCCGCCGCAGCACGGCTGACACGTCCGGCGGATCCCGGCCCGGCCGGGGCGCCCCGGCCGGGCCGGGGCGCTCAGCGCAGTCCGGTGGCGCGGCGGAGTGCGGCCTGCAGCAGCCGGTCCACGAGTTCGGGGTACTCGATGCCCGCCTCGCGCCACATGCGCGGGTACATGGAGATCGGGGTGAAGCCGGGCATGGTGTTGATCTCGTTCAGGACGAACTCGCCGTCCTCGCACAGGAAGAAATCGGCCCGGACCAGCCCCTCGCAGGACACCGCCTCGAAGGCCGCGACGGACAGCTCCCGGACCCGGGCGGTCTGCTCCGGCGTCAGCGGGGCGGGGACGATGCCGGAGGCCGAATCGATGTACTTGGCCTCGAAGTCGTAGAAGTCGTGCGCGTCGACGGAGGGGATCTCCGCGGGCACGCTGGCCCGCGGCCCGTCCTCGAACTCCAGTACACCGCACTCGATCTCGCGGCCGCGCAGCAGCGACTCGACGATGATCTTCGGGTCGTGCCGGCGGGCCTCCTCCACCGCGTCGTCGACGCCGGAGAGGCCGGCGACCTTGCTGATGCCCATGGAGGAGCCGGCGCGGGCGGGCTTCACGAACACCGGCCAGCCGTGCTCCTGGGCGAAGTCCACGATCTTCTTCCGTGCGGCGGCAGGATCCTGCTCCCACTCGCGGGGGCGGATCGTCGTGTACGGGCCGACGGGGAGCCCGAAGGACGTGAAGATCCGCTTCATGTACTCCTTGTCCATGCCCACCGCCGAAGCGAGCACGCCCGCGCCGACGTAGGGCACGCCGGAGAGCTCCAGCAGGCCCTGCAGCGTGCCGTCCTCGCCGTAGGGGCCGTGGAGGACCGGGAAGACCACGTCCACCTCGCCCAGGGCCTTGGGCACCTGGCCCGGCTCCGCGACCGTCACCTCGCGACTGCCGGGGTCGAGCGGCATCACGACACCGCCGGTGTCGGACTCGGCCAGTTCTGCCACCGCGGGGAGGCTCCGTTCGGAGATGGCCATGCGCTCGGGGTCGTCCCCGGTCAGCGCCCAGCGGCCGTCGGCGGTGATACCGATCGGCAGGACCTCGTACTTCTCGCGGTCGATCGCGCCCAGTACGGCGCCCGCGGTGAGGACGGAGACGCCGTGTTCGGAACTTCGGCCGCCGAAGACGACGGCGACCCGGGGTTTCCCACCGGTCGCGCCGCCGGGGCCGGGACCGGTGCTGGAGCTGGGGCTGGGGGTCTCGCTGCTCATATCGCGACGACTTTACCGCCTGGGTCCGCCGGTGTACCTGTCAGACACCTTCCGCCTTGGCACTGCGCGACATCAGTTCCTTCAGGGCGACCAGCGGCGGTGTGCCCTTGTGGACGATGTTCACCACCGTCTCGGTGATCGGCATGTCGACGCCGTGCCGCCCGGCCAGATCGAGCACCGACCGGCAGGACTTGACGCCCTCGGCGGTCTGCCGCGTGGCGGCGACCGTCTCCTCCAGCGTCATGCCGCGCCCCAGGTTGATGCCGAAGACGTGGTTCCGGGACAACGGCGAGGAGCATGTGGCGACCAGGTCCCCCATGCCTGCCAGGCCGGCGAAGGTCCTCGCGTCCGCACCCATCGCGAGGCCGAGCCGCGTGGTCTCGGCCAGGCCCCTGGTGATCAGCGATCCCTTGGCGTTGTCGCCGAGACCCATGCCGTCGGCGATACCGACGGCCAGACCGATCACGTTCTTCACCGCGCCGCCCAGCTCGCACCCGACCACGTCGGTGTTGGTGTACGGGCGGAAGTACGGCGTGTGGCACACGGCCTGGAGGCGGCGCGCCACCTCCTCGTCGCGGCAGGCGACGACCGAGGCTGCCGGCTGCCGGCTCGCGATCTCCTTGGCCAGGTTGGGTCCGCTGAGGACCGCCACCCGGTCCGGTCCGGCACCGGTGATCTCGGCGATGACCTCGCTCATCCGCTTCACGGTGCCGAGTTCGACGCCCTTCATCAGGGAGACGAGCACCGTGTCCGGATGCAGCACCGGCTGCCAGCGTTCGAGGTTCTCCCGGAGCGTCTGCGAGGGGACGGCGAGGACGGTGAGGTCCGCGTCCCGCGCGGCCTCGGCCGGGTCGGTGGTGGCCCGCACGCTCGGCGGGAGTTCGATGCCGGGCAGGTAGTCCGGATTGGTGCGGGTCTCGTTGACAGCGGCTGCGAGGTCCGCGCGTCGGCCCCAGAGCGTCACCTCGCACCCCGCGTCGGCGAGCACCATTCCGAACGCGGTGCCCCAGGAGCCCGTTCCGAAGACGGCGGCACGCGTCACGCGTTCTCCCCCTCCTCCGCGGCGGAGGCCTGCTGCGGGGTCCGCGCGGCGGGTGACGCCGGTTCCGCCGGAGCGGACCGGACACGCCGCCCCGCCGCCGACTCCCCGGCGGCCTTGCGGTGGTCGTACCGTTCGGCGGGCGGTGCCTCCCCGCGGATGTCGGCGAGCTGGTCGGTCACGGCTTGCATCAGTACTTCTGTCACCTCGCGCAGCAACTCGGCGGTCGGCTCCTCGCCGTGGAAACGCGACAGGTCCACCGGGGGCCCGGCCTGCACCACCAGGGTCTTGCGCGGGAACAGGCGGAGCCGTCCGGTCCTGGCGTACGGCGGCATCGCGAGGTTGGCGCCCCACTGCGCCACGGGGACGACGGGCGCACGGGTCAGCAGAGCGACCCGCGCGGCGCCGGTCTTGCCCGCCATCGGCCACTGTTCCGGGTCGCGGGTCAGAGTGCCCTCGGGGTAGAAGGCGACGCACTCCCCCGCGTCGACGGCGTCCACGGCGGCGCGGAACGCCCCCGCGGCGTCCGCCGAGCCGCGGTACACCGGAATCTGGCCCATACGCCGCAGGAATCCGCCGAGGAGGCCGCTCCTGAACAGGGAGTCCTTGGCGAGGAAGCGGGGGACGCGGCCGGTGCTGTACTGGAAGTGGGCGTAGGAAAGCGGATCGAGATAGGAGTTGTGATTGACGACGGTGAGAAATCCGCCCTCGTCCGGAATGTGTTCCCTTCCGCGCCAATCCCGCTTGAAGAGCACCAGCAGCGGCGGTTTCACCAAGACCGCGGCAAGGCGGTACCAGAAGCCGATTTTGCGGCGGGACACCGGGACACCATCTCCTCTTGGCCGATCGGGACAGCCGCCCAGTCTGGTGCCGGGGCGTCCCCCTGTCGAGCGGAACGGCTGTCGTGCACACCGTATCCCCGGTGCCCGCGGACAGTACGGGTGGCAGGGGACAATGGCCGGGATGACGGGCGAGAGGACGTGCGGGGCAGGGGCCGAGTGGAACGTGGTCGTGCCCCTCAAGCCGCTGGCGCGGGCGAAGAGCAGGCTGGGAGCGGCGGTGGGCGACACCGCGCGCCGGCAGTTCGCGCTGTCCTTCGCGCAGGACACCGTGGCCGCGGCACTCGCCTGCCCCTCGGTGCGCGGTGTGGTGGTCGTGACCGACGACCCGCTGGCCGCCCGGGAACTCACCGCTCTGGGCGCGCGGACGGTTCCGGACGTACCGGGCCGGGGGCTCAACCCGGCCCTGGTGCACGGCGCGGCGACCGCTCGTACCTCACCGGGCGGCACCACGGCGGGCGTCGCGGCCCTGGGCGCGGACCTGCCGGCGCTGCGCCCGGCGGAGCTGGCGGGTGTGCTGGCCGCGGCGGCCGGGCATTCGCGGGCCTGTCTTCCGGATGCGGCGGGAATCGGGACGACGCTGCTGACGGCGCTTCCGGGGCACTTGCTGGCACCCGCTTTCGGCGGCCTCTCACGGGCACGCCACCGGGCTTCCGGCGCGGTGGAGCTGGAGGCGGGCGACGCGGCGAGTGTCCGCCGCGACGTGGACACCGTGGGTGACCTGCGGGCGGCGCAGGAGCTGGGCGTGGGACCGCACACGGCCGCGCGGCTCGCGGCGCCGGGGCGTAGGCTGCCGGACATGCAGGCCACCTCGTACACCTACGACCCGGCGACGCGGTCCGGCAGCGTACTGCTGGACGACGGAACGCCTCTGCCGTTCGACACGGCGGCCTTCGATGCCGGTGGGCTGCGCCTGCTGCGGCCGGGACAGCGCGTGCGCATCGAGGTCGAGGGCGAGGCCGACGAGCGCCGCATCACGCTGGTCACCCTGCAGACGCTGTAGTCCGGGCGCAGGCCCCCGAACAGCCCGCGGGCCGGGCTCCCGGTGGGAGTCCGGCCCGGCGGTTCGCGGCACGAGCGCCTCAGCGCCTGCGGGCGGTGGTCTTCTTCGCGGTGGTCTTGCGCGCCGACGACCTGCGGGCCGGAGCCTTCTTCGCCGTGCTCTTCTTGGTGGCCGGGGCCTTCTTGGCTGTGGTCTTCTTCGCGGGAGCCTTCTTCGCCGTGGTCTTCTTCGCCGCCGTCGTCTTGCGGCCGGCGGTCTTCTTCGCCGTGCTCTTCTTGGCGGTGGTCTTCTTCGCGGGAGCCTTCTTCGCCGTGGTCTTCTTCGCCGCGGCGGTCCTGCGACCGGCGGTCTTCTTCGCCGCCGCCTTCTTGGTGGCGGCCTTCTTGGTGGAAGTGCCACCGGACAGGCTGCCCTTCGGGGCCTTCTTGACCGCCACGTCGTTCTTCGGAAGCTTCTTGGCTCCGCTCACGAGGTCCTTGAACCCCTGGCCTGCCCGGAAACGGGGCACGGAGGTCTTCTTGACCCGCACCCGCTCACCGGTCTGCGGGTTGCGTGCATAACGGGCGGGGCGGTCCACCTTCTCGAAGGAACCGAACCCGGTCACGGAGACGCGTTCACCCGCGACCACCGCGCGGACGATGGCGTCCAGTACGACGTCGACCGCATCCGCGGCCTGCTGACGCCCACCGAGCTGATCCTGAATCGCTTCAACGAGCTGCGCCTTGTTCACATCTACCCCTTCACCAGACTGTGCCGGAACTATGTGGGTCCAAGCTTTTTCGCACGGTAGGCAGATATATACCGCAAATCAAACGCGAAACGGGCGAATCACCCTTGTGCCGCAATGAAGTCGACCGTCACGAAGCGCTGTCGGGAGCCGCACCCGCGCCCCCGTCACCGCGTTCGGCCGGGAACCGCCCTTCGTCGATGTCCTCCATGAACACCTCCAGACGCCGTTCGGCGTCCGCGAGGTCGTGCTTGGACGCTGCCGTGATGACGAGCAGCTTCCGCGACAACGCCACCCGCACGCTCTCGGGGACCCGCAACGTGCGGACGCGTGTGTGCGCTTCCTTCAGCCGGGCGGCGAGTCGGTCGTAGAGCTCGAGTTGACCGTCGCTGTCCATGTGCCGATTGTGCCATCTGGGGCGAGTTGTCACCTTGCGGGCACCCAACATGCGTCCGCGCCCTCCGCCCGGCGGGGCGGAGGGCGCGGAGCGCGGCCGGTGACCTGCGGTGTCCTCGGTCAGGCGGCCCGGGTGGACGGCTTGAACGGCAACCGGTCGGCCTCGTGCGCGGCGATGGCCTCCTCGTGCTGCAGGGTGAGACTGATGTCGTCGAGTCCCTCCAGCAGCCGCCGGCGAGCGTTCTCGTCGAGGCCGAAGTCCTGCTCGAAACCGGGGGCGAGGACGGTGCAGCGCTCCAGGTCGACGGTGACCTCGGCGTCCGGCTGCCGTTCCAGGGTCTCCCACAGCGTCTCCACCGCCTCCTGCGGGAGTACGACGGTGAGCAGACCGTTCTTCAGCGAGTTGCCGCGGAAGATGTCCGCGAAGCGGGAGGAGATCACGGCTCGGAAGCCGTAGTTCTGGAGGGCCCACACGGCGTGCTCGCGGGACGATCCGGTACCGAAGTCGGGGCCCGCGACCAGCACGGTGCCGCCCGCGTGCTGCGGCTGGTTGAGGACGAACTCCGGGTCCTTCCGCCAGGCCTCGAAGAGTCCGTCCTCGAACCCGTCGCGGGTGACCTTCTTCAGCCAGTGGGCAGGAATGATCTGGTCGGTGTCCACATTGCTGCGTCGCAGCGGTACGGCCCGCCCGGTGTGTGCGGTGAAAGCATCCATGGCTCAGGCCTCCACGAGAGAAGAGACGTCGGCGAGGTCGGCGGGCGAGGCGAGGTGGCCCAGCACCGCGGTGGCAGCGGCGACCTGGGGCGAGACCAGGTGCGTCCGGCCTCCCTTGCCCTGCCGGCCCTCGAAGTTGCGGTTGGAGGTGGAGGCGGAGCGCTCCCCCGGCTCCAACTGGTCGGGGTTCATGCCGAGGCACATCGAGCAACCCGCGTGCCGCCATTCGGCCCCTGCCGCGGTGAAGACCCGGTCCAGTCCCTCCTCCACGGCCTGCAGGGAGACCCGTACGGAGCCGGGGACCACGAGCATGCGGACGCCGTCGGCGACACTGCGACCCTCCAGGACGGCCGCTGCCGCACGCAGGTCCTCGATGCGCCCGTTGGTGCACGAGCCGACGAACACGGTGTCCACGCGGATGTCGCGGAGGCGCTGCCCCGGCGCGAGGTCCATGTACTCCAGCGCCTTGCGGGCCGCGTGGCGCTCGCTCTCGTCCTCGATGGAGGCCGGGTCCGGCACGGACCGGCTCAGCGGTGCACCCTGGCCGGGGTTGGTGCCCCAGGTGACGAAGGGCGCCAGTTCGTCGGCGTCGATGACGACCTCATGGTCGAAGACCGCGTCGTCGTCGGTGCGCAGCGTCCTCCAGTACGCGACCGCGGCGTCCCAGTCGGCCCCCTCGGGAGCGTGCTCCCGGCCCCGGAGGTAGGCGAAGGTGGTGTCGTCCGGGGCGATCATCCCGGCGCGGGCACCGGCCTCGATCGACATGTTGCACACGGTCATCCGGGCCTCCATCGAAAGCTTCTCGATGGCCTCGCCGCGGTATTCGATCACGTATCCCTGGCCGCCGCCGGTGCCGATCCGGGCGATCACGGCGAGGATGAGGTCCTTGGCGGTCACGTCCTCGGGGAGTTCGCCCCGGACGGTGACGGCCATGGTCCGGAACGGCGCCAGCGGCAGCGTCTGCGTGGCCAGCACGTGTTCGACCTGGCTGGTGCCGATGCCGAAGGCCAGGGCACCGAATGCGCCGTGGGTCGAGGTGTGGCTGTCGCCGCAGACCACGGTGGTGCCGGGCTGGGTGAGCCCCAGCTGCGGTCCCACCACGTGGACGACACCCTGTTCGACGTCGCCCAGCGGGTGCAGGCGGACGCCGAAGTCGGCGCAGTTCTTGCGCAGCGTCTCCAACTGGGCACGCGAGACCGGGTCGGCGATGGGCTTGTCGATGTCGAGGGTGGGGGTGTTGTGGTCCTCGGTCGCGAGGGTGAGGTCGGTGCGACGCACCCGGCGGCCGTTCTTGCGCAGCCCGTCGAAGGCCTGCGGACTTGTCACCTCGTGCAGCAGGTGGAGGTCGATGTAGAGGAGGTCGGGCTCGCCCTCCGCACGCAGGACGACATGGTCGTCCCAGACCTTCTCCGCGAGTGTCCGTGCCATCGCTGTCCCTCCGGCCGGCCGCGTCGCCGGCCTCGTGTCGTTGGCCCTTCGCCTCCCGCGCTCACCGTGCGCCGAGGGCGACCGTGCCTACAGATTGGCCCTTTCCGCGGCACACCGAACTTGCGTTTCATACTCTGAGACGCAAGTATCGACGCATGGACAACGGTAGCGGCACTTCGAGCGGAGTGGGTGTTCTCGACAAGGCGGCTCTGGTGCTCAGCGCGCTCGAATCGGGACCGACAACCCTTGCCGGCCTGGTCGGCACGACCGGGCTGGCACGCCCGACCGCCCACCGGCTCGCGGTGGCACTGGAGCACCACCGCATGGTGGCGCGGGACATGCAGGGACGGTTCACCCTCGGACCGCGGCTCGGCGAACTGGCGGCGGCCGCCGGGGAGGACCGCCTGCTGGCCTCGGCGGGACCGGTGCTCACGCACCTGCGGGACGTGACGGGCGAGAGCGCGCAGCTCTACCGGAGGCAGGGCGACATGCGCATCTGCGTCGCGGCGGCGGAACGGCTCTCCGGCCTGCGGGACACGGTGCCCGTGGGATCGACGCTCCCCATGAAGGCCGGGTCGGCCGCACAGATCCTCATGGCCTGGGAGGAGCCCGAGCGGCTGCACCGGGGCCTGCAGGGAGCGCGTTTCACGGCCACGGCCCTCTCGGGAGTGCGCCGCCGCGGCTGGGCGCAGTCCATCGGCGAGCGGGAACCCGGCGTGGCCTCGGTCTCGGCGCCGGTGCGGGGTCCTTCCCACCGCGTCGTGGCGGCCGTCTCGATCTCCGGGCCGATCGAGCGGCTGACGCGCCACCCGGGGCGGATGCACGCCCAGGCGATCGTGGACGCGGCCGCGCGGCTGAGCGAGTCCCTCAGGCGCACCGGAGGCAGCTGAGCGTGACGTCCCGGGGCGCGAGACAGCTCCGGGACCGTCGCGGACGGGACGCCCCGGAACCGGGAACGCCAAAAAGCCCTCCCGCACGGGAGGGCTCCGACGATCCGGGGATCGAGTACCCCCGACCGGATTCGAACCGGCGCTACCGCCTTGAGAGGGCGGCGTGCTAGGCCGCTACACAACGGGGGCTCACCCAAGATCCTCGTACGAGGATCCGTACCCCCGACCGGATTCGAACCGGCGCTACCGCCTTGAGAGGGCGGCGTGCTAGGCCGCTACACAACGGGGGCATCGATCTTGACGAACATTGATGTCGCGCAAGAACGCGCTGGGCTACCAGGACTCGAACCTAGACTAACTGAACCAGAATCAGTCGTGCTGCCAATTACACCATAGCCCACCAAAACGCAACCCCCTGTGGGGATTTTGTCCGGGTGGCCGCCTCCCGGTGGTTCGACCTTTGCGGCCTGCCCCGTTCGGCGACAGGAAGAACATTACCTGATCGTGGACGGTGCTCCAAAACGGGTTCCCGGGCGGGGCGCGGCCTGCCCGATGCGGGCCGCGCCCCCGGCACGGGGCCGTTCGCCGGTCAGTTCTCCGGCTGGGCCGCCAGCTTGGCCAGTGCCGCGTCCACACGGGCCAGGGTGCGCTCCCGCCCCAGCGTCTCGAGCGACTCGAAGAGCGGCAGGCCGACCGTGCGGCCCGTCACCGCGACACGCAGCGGCGCCTGGGCCTTGCCGAGCTTGAGACCGTGCGCCTCGCCGGCGGCCAGCACCGCCTCCTTGAGGGGTTCCGCCTTCCAGGTCTCGCCCTCCAGCCCGGCGAGCCGCGAGTGGATCGACCTCAGCACGTCGGAGGCGCCGGGTTTCATCGCCTTCTGCCACGACTTCTCGTCCCGGACCGGCTCCTCGAGGAACAGGAAGTCGACGTTCTGCGTGATCTCCGAGAGCACCGTGAGACGGGTCTGCGCCAGCGGGGCGAGTTCCTCGAAAGCGGCCTGGTCGAACGCCTCGGGCTTCCACGGGGCGTGGGGTTCGACGAGCCACGGGGCACAGGCGGCCGAGAAGTCCGCCACGGGCATCTCCCGCAGGTGCGTCGCGTTCACCGCCTCGCACTTCTTGAGGTCGAAGCGGGCGGGATTGCCGTTGACGTCCCCGATGTCGAACGCGGCGACCATCTCGTCCATCGTGAAGATGTCCCGGTCCTCGGCGATCGACCAACCCAGCAGCGACAGGTAGTTGAGCAGACCGGCCGGCAGGAAGCCGCGCTCGCGGTACAGGTTCAGCGAGGACTGCGGGTCACGCTTGGAGAGCTTCTTGTTGCCCTCTCCCATGACGTACGGCAGATGGCCGAAGGACGGGACGGCGCCCTTGCCGACCCCGATGTCCGCGAGCGCCCGGTACAGGGCGATCTGCCGCGGCGTGGAGGAGAGCAGGTCCTCGCCGCGCAGCACGTGGGTGATCTCCATCAGCGCGTCGTCGACCGGGTTCACCAGGGTGTACAGCGGGGCGCCGTTGGCACGCACGATGCCGTAGTCGGTGACGTTCTCGGGCCGGACGGTGATCTCGCCGCGCACCAGGTCGGTGAAGGTGATCGGCTCGTCGGGCATCCGGAATCGCACGATGGAGGAACGGCCCTCCGCCTCGTGGGCGGCCACCTGCTCCTCGGACAGTTCACGGCACAGGCCGTCGTAGCCGGACGGGCGGCCCTCGGCACGCGCCCGCTCGCGACGGGTCTCCAGCTCCTCCGCGGTGCAGTAGCAGCGGTACGCGCGGCCCGCGTCGAGCAGCCGCTGCGCCACGTCCCGGTAGACGTCCATGCGCTCGGACTGGCGGTAGGGCGCGTGAGGCCCGCCGACACCGGGCCCCTCGTCCCAGTCCAGGCCCAGCCAGCGCATCGCGTCGAGGAGCTGTTCGTAGGACTCCTCGGAGTCGCGGGCGGCGTCGGTGTCCTCGATACGGAAGACCAGGGTGCCGCCGTGGTGCCGGGCGAAGGCCCAGTTGAACAGCGCGGTGCGGACCAGACCGACGTGGGGGTTGCCCGTCGGCGAGGGACAGAATCGGACGCGGACTTCTTCGTCAGCCACGGTTGACTACCTTGTTGGTGAGAGTGCCGATGCCTTCGATGGTGACGGCGACTTCGTCGCCGACGGTGATCGGGCCGACCCCGGCGGGGGTGCCCGTGAGGATGACGTCGCCGGGAAGCAGCGTCATGGCCCCGGTGATGTGGACGATCAGGTCCTCGACGGACCGGACCATCTCGCTGGTGCGCCCCAGCTGGCGCTGCTCGCCGTTGACCGTGCACTGCACGGCCACGTCCGCAGGATCGAGATCCGTCTCGATCCAGGGACCCAGCGGGCAGGAGGTGTCGAAGCCCTTGGCCCGGGCCCACTGCTCCTCCGCTCGCTGGACGTCACGCGCGGTGACGTCGTTGGCGCAGGTGTAGCCGAGGATCACGTCACGCGCGCGCTCCCGGGGCACGTCCTTGCACATGCGACCGATCACCACGGCCAGCTCGGCCTCGTGGTGGACCTCCGAGGAGAAGCCCGGGTACACGACCGGGTCGCCCGGGCCGGCCACGGCCGTGGAGGGCTTGAAGAAGACGACCGGGACCTCGGGAACGGTGTGTCCCAGCTCGGCCGCGTGCTCGGCGTAGTTCCGTCCGACGGCCACGACCTTGTTGGGGAGCACGGGCGAAAGCAGCCGGACCTGCTCGGCGCCGAGCGGGAGCTTGTGGCCCGAGCGCTCGAAGTCGGCGAAGGGATGGCCCTTGATGATCTCGAGTTCGTCGCCCTCGACGAGACCGAAGGCGACGTTGCCGTCGAGGGAGAAGCGGGCGATGCGCACGGGTGTCCTCAATCGCGGTTCGGGGATTGCGGACCCCAGCCTAGGACACGGCTGCCTCCGCACGACGTGCGGCGCTCACCGCCGGTGGTACCCCCTCGCACGTCGAGGTGGGGCACCGCTCGTGCGAGCGGTGCCCCACCTCGACGTGAGGAGATCGGGTTGTCAGCGGAGGCGGGCCATGAGGGCGTGTTCGACCAGCGTGATCAGTGCCGACTTGGCGTCCGAGCGGTGACGCGCGTCCGTGGTGATGATCGGTGCGTCCGGGCCGATCTGCAACGCCTCGCGCACCTCCTCCGGCGTGTACGGCTGATGACCGTCGAACCCGTTCAGCGCGATCACGAACGGCAGACCGCTGTTCTCGAAGTAGTCCACCGCCGGGAAACAGTCCGCAAGACGCCGCGTGTCCACCAGCACCACCGCGCCGATCGCACCACGCACCAGGTCGTCCCACATGAACCAGAACCGGTCCTGACCCGGCGTACCGAACAGGTACAGGATCAGATCCTGGTCCAGGGTGATACGACCGAAGTCCATGGCCACCGTCGTGGTGGTCTTGTCCGCCGTGTGCGTCAGATCGTCGATGCCCGCCGACGCGGAGGTCATCACGGCTTCGGTACGCAGCGGATTGATCTCCGAGACCGCGCCGACGAAAGTCGTCTTGCCCACACCGAAACCACCGGCCACCACGATCTTCGCGGAAGTCGTGGAACGGGCAGCAGCACCGCCGCTAGAGCTTGCGAAGTCCACTGAGCACCCTTTCGAGCAGTGTCACGTCTGGTTGGCCATCGGCGCCGGAGTCGCCGCCACCGGGCTGGTGGATGGCGACAAGTCCGGCCTCCGCGAGGTCCGCCACGAGGATCCGGGCGACGCCGAGGGGAATGGAGAGAAGAGCCGAGATCTCTGCGACCGACTTGATCTCGTAGCAAAGCCGGCAGATCCGCTGGTGCTCGGGAAGCTGTCCCTGGAGCTGAGCGGAGTCCGCCGTGGTGTGCACCAGGGCCTCGATGGCCAGCTGGTAGCGGGGACGGGTGCGGCCGCCCGTCATGGCATAGGGACGCACCAGCGGCTGCTGGTCCGCCCGCCCGTCGCCGTCCCCGCGGCCGTGCCGGCCACTCCCGTCGTCGGCGGGGGAACGGGGTTGCGGCGGTGGCATGGGTTCGATCCTGTGAGGAGGTGACGGCGGGCCCTGCTGCGGGGCCGGCTCGGGCGACCCGTAGCGCTGCGGCGGTTGCTCACCGTAGTGCTGCGCAGGTTCGTGCGGCTGCTGCTCGGGCGCGGGGCTGCCGTGGACGCGCTCGCTGGGAGCGGAGGGGAAGTTGAACCGCTTCAGGGGAGAGCCCTGTTGTTCGTCGCGGCCGCTGTACGGGCCGCCCGGTGACGCTGTCACGTTTCCTCCTCCGACTCACGGATCAGCGGGCCTCATCTACCAGTTACTGCCTCGGCTTCCGGCGGGTCCGCGTCCACGGCACCCTATGGGGCCGAGGCGCAATGCGCACGGGCTGGTCGCTGATTGGCCGGTCAGTTGAGAAGGCTTCCCTGCAACTCGGCCCGCAGATCCGGAGTCAGGACACTGCCGGCACGGTCCACGAGCAGGGCCATCTCGTACCCCACGAGGCCGATGTCGGCGTCCGGATGCGCGAGCACGGCCAGCGAGGAGCCGTCCGAGATCGACATGATGAAGAGGAACCCGCGCTCCATCTCCACCACGGTCTGGTTCACCGTGCCCCCCTCGAAGATCCGCGACGCCCCGGACGTGAGCGAGGTCAGCCCGGACGCCACCGCAGCCAACTGGTCGGCTCGGTCACGGGGGAAGCCCTCGGACAACGCAAGGAGCAGTCCGTCGGCGGAGACCACCACCGTGTGGGACACCCCGGGGGTGTTGTCCACGAAGTTGGTGATCAACCAGTTCAGGTTCTGCGCCGCCTGGCTCATCGGGCTCACACTAACGCTCCTGATCGTAGGTGCTGCCGGGGCCGAAGCCCTGTCGGTCATTCTGATGGGCATCGCTCGCGATGCGTCCCCTGCGGACGCCGCGATGCAGGTTACTCAGCCTGCCGCGCACGTCCTCCGGGGCCCGGGAGACCTGGGGGCCGCCCTGCAAGCTCTGCTCGGCGGTGCCCTCGACCAGGTTGGCCCTGGGCACCCGTCGCGGGAGGCCGGAGTGCGTGACACCGCCGGCCTGCGGGGTGCGCAGCTTTCCGGCCCGCTGCCAGAGGTCGTCGTTCGCCGACCGCCACTGGTCACCGGAGTTCTCCGGAGATCCCGGCTGCTGCGGCACTGCCTGCCGCGGCTGCTGGGACGGAGGTTCCGGTTGGGCCTGACGCTCCGCCGCCGGTCCCCCTCCGAACGACTCTCCCCGGTCACGGCGCGGCAGTCCCGCGCCGGTCGTGAAGTGAGCGCTGCTCGGTGAGGGGCCCGGACGATCGAAGCCTACGCGTTCCGGTGTGCTTTCGTGAACGCCGGGCACCGATTCCGCTTCGTGACGGCCCCGGGCCCCGTGATCATATCCACGCCCGCCGCCGGAGCGGAATGCCTGCGGCGGCTGCGGGAAGTCCTGGGCGAAGGCGTCGCCCTCGGGCGGCCGGGAAGCGGACCCCCCGGGAGCTCCGCCGAACGGCCCGCCGGACTCGGGGCCCGCTTCCCGGGCCTCCAGCGCCGCCATCCGCTCCTCACGTATCCGGGAACGCCCCAGCGAGTCGGAAGGGCCCTGGAAGCCCGCGGGAGCGCCTTCCTGGGCACCTCCGGAGTAGCGCGAGTCGTCGAAGCCGAGTTCGGCCGCCGAGCGCAGGTGGCCGTCGAAGACGGGCTGCGGAGCGGCCGGCTGCTGCTCCTGCATGATCCGCGAGACGGTGAACTCCTCGTCGACCTGCTCCGGGTTGCCGCCACCGCCGTGGGTGATGGCCTCCGGAAGCATGACGAGCGAGGTGGTGCCCGCCTGCTCCCCGGAGGGCCGGAGCTGGACCCGGATGCCGTGCCGCAGCGACAGGCGGCCCACCACGTAGAGGCCCATCCGCCGGGAGACCGCCGCGTCGACAGTCGGCGGGTTCGCCAGTTTGTGGTTGATGTCCGCGAAGTCCTCCGCGGTGAGGCCGATGCCCTTGTCGTGGATCTCGATCATGATCCGGCCGTCGGGCAGCCGGGTCGCTGCGACGTCGACGCGCGTCTGCGGCGACGAGAAGGAGGTCGCGTTCTCCAGCAGCTCGGCGAGCAGGTGGACGAGGTCGGTGACGACGTCGCCGTGGATCTCGCTCTCCGGGACGGCGGACATGCCGACGCGGTCGTAGTGCTCCACCTCGGAGGAGGCGGCACGCAGCACGTCGACCAGCGGCACCGGACGGGTCCACCGGCGCCCCGGCTCCTCGCCCGCGAGGACGAGCAGGTTCTCGCCGTTCCGCCGCATGCGGGTCGCCAGGTGGTCCAGGCGGAAGAGGCTCTCCAGCTGGTCGGGGTCGGCCTCGTTGTTCTCCAGGTCCGTGATCAGCGCCAGCTGGCGCTCGATGAGCCCCTGGTTGCGGCTGGAGAGGTTGGTGAAGATCGCGTTGACATTGCCCCGCAGCAGGGCCTGCTCCGCGGCGAGCCGGACGGCCTCCCGGTGCACCTGGTCGAAGGCGCGGGCCACCTCGCCGATCTCGTCGGTGCTGCTGATCGGGATCGGGTCGACCCGGGTGTCGACCCGTCCGGGGTCGGTGCGGGACAGCTGGTCGACCAGCATGGGCAGGCGCTGCTCCGCCACGTCGAAGGCTGCGGTCCGGAGGTTGAGCATGCTGCGGCTCATCGACCGGGCCATCAACCGGGCCAGCAGGAAGGCGACGAGGAGCGCGGTCAGCACGATGCCGCCCGTCACGAACGTGTCGACCAGCGCGTCGTCCGCGATCTGCTGGGTCTCCGCGACGGACTCGTCGACGAGGTCGTTCTCGACGCTGCGGTAGGCCTCGAACTTGCCGGTCGCCGCCGCGAACCAGGTCTGCGGCGTGATGCCCTGCTGCCGGAGCTCCTCCGGCGACGCGCCGCTGGCGATCGCCTTGATCATGTCGTCCATGGCGGGCGGCGCGACGAAGGGCTTGCCCTGGGCCTCCGCCGCCTGCTGCGCCGCGGCGACCTTCTTCTTGCCGGCCTCCTCGGCCTGCCGCATCCGGCTCTTGAGCAGTTCCAGGTCCTCCGGGCGGCTGCCGCCGGCGAACTCCTCGACGGCGATGCCCTCCAGGTAGGCGTACGAGGAGAACGCGGTGAGCTGCTTCTTCAGCTCCCGCGGGTCCTCGGCGCGGTCGAGCAGGAGGTGCATGCCGATGGAGCGCTGCAGCGACTCGGCACCCTTGGCGAGGGAGACGGCGTAGACGGAGCGGCCGTAGGAGGTCACGTTGCCGGAGCCGAGGCCGAGCTCGTTGGCGAACTCCATCAGGGAATGCTGGACCCGGGTGTAGCCCTCCTCGGTCTTCACCCCGGTGAGCTTCTCGGTGTAGGCCGCACGGCGCAGCTGCTGCAGCGTGGGCTCCGACTCGCGGAAGGTCTCCAGCCGGCGCTCGAGGGACGCGTTGTCCGGCATCTCGGCGGCCTCCGCGTCGAAGGCTTCCTTGGCGCGGTCGGTCGCTGCCCGCAGTTTCCGCACCGAGGGCGCGTTCTGGCGGTCTCCGAGGAGGGGCTCGGCGGAGCGGTCGCGCTCGTCCAGGAGCGCGTTGCTGTACGCGTAGGCGGCGTCGACCAGCTGCGCGATGTCCTGGGCGTCCTCCGCCTCGTTCCAGGTCTCGATCGAGCTTTGCACCCGGAAGCCCCCGAACACGAGGGCGACCAGCACGGGAATCAGCAGGATCGCGTTCAGCCTCGTGGGCACGCGCCAGTTCCGCACCGCCAGCCGGCTTCCGCTCTCGGGAGGACTCGGCGGTGGTTCGGGCCGCTTGCGCCGGGCCGTGCCGCGCGTCGGCGGGGTGAAGTTGCCCCGCGACTCGGCCGCGCCCTGCGGAGCGGAGTCCTTCTTGCTACGCCTCACTCGACTACTCACCTCTCGGCGCGCGGCCCACCAGTCGGATGGGTGAAGCCGTAACTACTGCTGAGTTCAGCGAATTGCAGCACGTCACAGCCCCTCTTTCCAAACACTTGACGCGACGGGGAGAGGTGATTCCGCGCTGGGCATCTATCGGACATCAAGGGAGAAAATCCGCATACCGCAGAGCATTTGTGTGCAGCGTGAAACGTTCCGCTCGCTCGTTGTGTCGACAGCCTGTCAATAAGCTACTGAAACGTTACGGAAGCGAGCCGCGGGCATGGCGAAGAACACACCTGACCCACAGGTGAGCAGCACAAGTAGCCCCTCAACTCATCACGATGAGGGGCTACTTGACGTCTCGTAGTTAACGGAGGCGGGCCATGAGGGCGTGCTCGACCAGCATGATCAGTGCCGACTTGGCGTCCGAGCGGTGACGCGCGTCCGTGGTGATGATCGGTGCGTCCGGGCCGATCTGCAACGCCTCGCGCACCTCCTCCGGCGTGTACGGCTGATGACCGTCGAACCCGTTCAGCGCGATCACGAACGGCAGACCGCTGTTCTCGAAGTAGTCCACCGCCGGGAAACAGTCCGCAAGACGCCGCGTGTCCACCAGCACCACCGCGCCGATCGCACCACGCACCAGGTCGTCCCACATGAACCAGAACCGGTCCTGACCCGGCGTACCGAACAGGTACAGGATCAGATCCTGGTCCAGGGTGATACGACCGAAGTCCATGGCCACCGTCGTGGTGGTCTTGTCCGCCGTGTGCGTCAGATCGTCGACTCCCGCCGACGCGGAGGTCATCACGGCTTCGGTACGCAGCGGATCGATCTCCGAGACCGCGCCGACGAAAGTCGTCTTGCCCACACCGAAACCACCGGCCACCACGATCTTCGCGGAAGTCGTCGATCCGGCGGCAGCACCGCCGCTAGAGCTTGCGAAGTCCACTGAGCACCCTTTCGAGCAGTGTCACGTCCGGAGCGCCACCGGGCTCGGCGGTGCCCCCGCCCGGCTGGTGGATCGCCACCATTCCGGCCTCCGCGAGGTCCGCCACGAGGATCCGGGCGACACCGAGAGGGATGGAGAGAAGAGCCGAGACCTCGGCGACCGACTTGACCTCCATGCACAGACCGCAGATCCGCTGATGCTCCGGAAGCAGCCCCTGCAGGTGCGCCGGGTCGGCGCTGGTGCTCACCAGAGCCTCGATCGCCAGCTGGTAACGGGGGCGCGTGCGGCCGCCCGTCATGGCATAGGGACGCACCAGCGGCTGCTCGCCGTCGTCCCCGTACGGCTGTCGCTGCCCACCGTACGGATCGGGCGACGCGTGGGGCGGGATCATGGCTCCTCCGAGCGAGGCATTCTGTCGGCAATGCGGACTGTGGTGCTCATGTGGGGGGAGCGTGTTGTCAGTTCAGGATGCTGCTCTGCAGCTCGGCACGGACGTCGGGGGTCAGGACGTTGCCCGCACGGTCCACGAGCAGGGCCATCTCGTACCCCACGAGGCCGATGTCGGCGTCCGGATGCGCGAGCACGGCCAGCGAGGAGCCGTCCGAGATCGACATCAGGAAGAGGAACCCGCGCTCCATCTCCACCACGGTCTGGTTCACCGTGCCCCCCTCGAAGATCCGCGACGCCCCGGACGTGAGCGAGGTCAGCCCGGACGCCACCGCAGCCAACTGGTCGGCTCGGTCGCGCGGGAAACCCTCGGACATGGCCAGCAGAAGGCCGTCCGCGGAGACCACCACCGTGTGGGACACCCCGGGGGTGTTGTCCACGAAGTTGGTGATCAACCAGTTCAGATTCTGCGCCGCCTGGCTCATCGGACTCAACTAACGCTCCTGCTGGTGAGTGGGACCCAGGCCTCGGCTCTCCGAACCTGCCTGGCGTCCCTGCTGGATTCCACGACGGAGGTTCGTCAGCCGTCCGCGCACGTCGTCGGGCGCGCGCGAGACCTGCGGACCGGACTGCGCCGTGGACTGCTGCTGTGCTGTTCCCGCAACCAGGTTGGCACGAGGCACCCGGCGCGGCAGCCCGGAGGTGGTGACGCCTCCCGCGGAGGGCTGGCGGAGCTGCTCTGCCCGACGCCAGCGGTCGTCGTTGGGGGACGTCCCCCACTGGGCGTCCACGGTCTCCCTGGGGCCGCCCGTGGAGTTCTGTGCGGGCTGCTGCGGCGACATCCCCGGGGAGGAAGCCTGCGCATCGCCGGAGTACGGTCCCGGCTGCTGGGCGGCCTGCGGAGCAGCGGATCCCCGGCCCGCGGCCGGGCCCTGGAACCAGTTCGACTCCATGGACTCGAAGATCGGCGTCCGGTCGGCCGCCGGCGACGGGCCGGTGGGTGCGGCAAGGTCGCCGCGGTCCGACGGTGCGGCCGGGAACCGGCCGGTGTCCTGCTGCCCCGGCCCCGGCGCCCCGCCCGCGGGGAGGGGACCGGTGGGGAACTCGCCCGAGGGGCGGGGCTCGTCGTGGCCGCGCGGCGCGTCCGGCGCGGCCCAGCTGGGCCTTCCCGCCTCCGGGCCCCCGGCGACCGGAGCACCCGGCAGTGGGGTGTCGAAGTCGGGGCGTTCGAACTGCGCGGTGTCGCCAGGACCGCCCTGCGGCAGGGAAGAGGCGCCGGCGCCCTGGCTGCCGGCCCCGGGGAACTCGCCGCCGGCGGAACCGCCCCGCACCGGCAGTCCACCGCTGGTGTGCTGCTGCGGAGCGGTGGGCCGGTGTCCCGTGGTGCCGGCGGCCCCCGCCGGTCCTGCTCCCGGTCCTGCTCCGGCCGGAGCACCGGCACCGGGGCGGGTGGGAAGACCGGCAGGCCCCGGGGTGCCGGGAGCGGTGTCGTTCCCTCCCGAGAGCGCCGGACGCGGGGCTCCACCGCCCACCTGGCTCCGGTCCGGGGCCGGGGCGCCCGGCCGGTTCTGCGCCGCTGCCGGGTGCGAGGCGTCCGACGTGCCGCGCGGCTCCCGCTGCAGGGCGGCGGCGAGGCCCCCGCCCTTGCCGCCGCCGGAGGGACGGCCGCCCGCCTTGCCCTTGGCGCCCGCACCGCCCTGGGCGATGTCCACCGGCAGCATGACCAGTGCCGTGGTGCCGCCCGAGTCGGAGGGACGCAGCTGGATGCGGATGCCGTGCCGGAGCGACAGGCGGCCCACCACGAACAGTCCCATCCGCCGCGACACGGAGACGTCCACGGTCGGCGGGTTCGCCAGCCGGTCGTTGATCGCGGAGAGGTCCTCGGGCGAGAGGCCGATGCCGGTGTCGTGGATCTCCACGAGCACACGGCCGTCCGGCAGGGCGTGACCGGTGACCTTGACCTTGGTCTGCGGCGAGGAGAAGGAGGTGGCGTTCTCCAGCAGCTCGGCGAGCAGGTGGACGAGGTCGTTCACGACACGTCCCGCGACCTCGGTGCTGGGAACGGCGTTCAGCTCGATCCGCTCGTACTGCTCCACCTCGGAGGCCGCAGCACGGAGCACGTCGACCAGCGGCACCGGACGGGTCCACCGGCGCCCCGGCTCCTCGCCCGCGAGGACGAGCAGGTTCTCGCCGTTCCGCCGCATACGGGTCGCCAGGTGGTCGAGCTTGAACAACGAGGACAGCTGGTCCGGGTCCGCCTCGCGCGACTCCAGCTCCGAGATGAGCGAGAGCTGGCGCTGGATGAGGCCCTGGCTGCGGCGCGAGAGGTTGGTGAACATCGCGTTCACGTTGCCCCGCAGGAGTGCCTGTTCACCGGCGAGCCGCACGGCCTCCCGGTGGACGTCGTCGAAGGCCGAGGCGACCTTGCCGATCTCGTCGCGGCTGTGGACGCCGACCGAGTCGACGGAGGTGTCGACGTCCTGCGGATCGGCCTCGGACATCTGCTTGACGAGCTCGGGAAGCCGCCGCCGCGCCACGTCCTGTGCGGTGTCCTGGAGGCGGCGCAGCGAACGGATCATGGACCGGGCGACCACGAAGGCGCCGACCAGGGAGATACCGAGAACGAGGAGGATGAGGACACCGTTCACCCAGGCATCGGTCTGCGCCTGAGCACGGAGCGTACGGGCCCGCTGCTCCATCTCGTCCAGCAGCGAATACTCGATCTTCTCCATTTCCTCGATCTTGTTGGTGTCCTGGTCGTACCAGTCGAGGTAGGAGCGGGGCCGCTGCTTGATCCCCGTCTCGGAGGAGAGCACGCGGTTCGCGTAGGTCTCCGCCGCCGTGTTGATGGTGCTGCCGTCGAGCTGGTCGAGCAGCTCGCGGGCGCCCTCCGAGCCGTAGATGGCTTCGAAGCTCCGCAGGTTCGCGTCCTCGGAGTCCAGGGCGCTCTTGGCGTAGAGGCGGTCGTTCTCCGAGAGGTCCGGGCCGCCCTTGTGCGCGAGTCCGGCGCTGATGATCGCGCGCTGGATCGAGGCGTACTCCTTGGCGGAGGAGAAGGACGCCAGAGCCCGGGTGCTCTGGATCATGTCGGGATTGCTGGTGGCCTGCGCCATGTCCTGCGAGAGCGAGAGCAGGGAGTTGATGAGACGGCTGTAGCGGTCGACGGTCTGCGAGGCGTACTTCGGGTTCTCGTACGCGCCCGTGCGGATGCTGCGGAGTTCCTCGAGCTGCCGGCTGATGACGTACACCGTCGACTTCACGCCGGCCAGGCGCTCGTCGTTCGGGTCGAGGTCACCGGTGGCGTCCGTGAAGGCCTCGCGCGCCCGGTCGGTGGCCTCCCGGGTGGCGACGACGGAATCGTCCTTCTCGTTGCCCGTGCTGACCAGCGGGCCGGCGGACTTGTCGCGCTCCTCCTGGAGCGCGGCGGCGAGCTCGGTGGCGTGCTCCGTCATCTCCGTGAGGAGCCGCATGTTGTCGAGCTGCTCGACGTTGTCGCGGGAGTCCTGGATACGCAGGCCGCCGAGCGCGGTGGCGGCGACCACGGGCAGCGCGAGCAGGGAGACCAGCCGGGTGCTGATGTGCCAGTTGCGCAGGGCCATCCGCGAGCCCGGACCGCTGGGGCCCTTGGGCCTGCTACCGGCCTTGCCGTCACCGGCCTGCCGTCCGCCCGAGAGCGTCTCGGTGGTTTCGGAGTCCTGGACGGCCGCCGTGGAGCTGCTCTCCCGGCCGCGGCGGGGCGACGAGCCGCGGTCGGTCACACCGCGCAGCTCCGGGTCCCCCGCAGCGCTGCCATCCCTCTTGAAACGTCCCTGCACTAGCGTCGCAACCTCTGGACCAGGCGTCCCTCCGCTCAGCGCAGCGGGACGGTATCGACATGGGGGTTTCCCGGGCCCCCTGGGCGATCGTGAGTGACCGGCGCGTCCCCTTGCTCCACCGCCGCGCGGCGCTGCACTGCGCCCCCTGCGCGCCGGCTGACTTCCCGCGGCGGTCCGTGGAATTTCAGCACAGTGCCGGACCAGCAACAAGGGCTGCGGGCCGCCCCGTGACACAGGTGACTCAAAGCAGGCAAACGATCACGCACCGTGGAGAACAGCACCCGCCATGTCGGACTTGTCAACACGGGAAGCTCCACCTGCTCCACTGCCCCGGTAGCGAGCACTGAGTCTCGAATGACCGCGTGCTCCACGTTTGCCCCGATTCCTTCGGCACCACGGGAGGCACGATATGCCCCTTTTGTGGGTGAGTAAGTGAGCAACCTCACAAGCCGGGCGGTGTCTGAAGCGCACAGCCCGGGGGAATAGCAGGCCTACGCTCAGTGCTGAAACAATCCTGCCGCCATCACAAGCGATCTGCTGGGGAACCGAGGACGTGAAGACCACCATGGCCAACCGGACGACTGCCAACCCGCGCCGGACCACGCTCGCACACCTGGACACGGCGGACGAGATCGCCCGCGGGAACACCGCAGAGCTCACCGACGGCGAGCTTCCCGCACAGACCGCCAATCCGCGCCGCACCGTGCTGAACGAGTCCTCGGACGCCTGACGAGGGCCGACCCGGCACCGAACGCGCTCGGGCCCCGGACACGATTCCGTGTCCGGGGCCCGAGCGCGTCGAACCCGTGCCGGGTGCGCCACCGCACACCCGGCGGGCGCGGGCCGCTCAGTGACGCCAGCTGTGCGGGGCGTGGAACCCGGGGCTCCGCTCCAGTCGCCGCCAGCCGGCCCTGCTGCGTCCCGGAGCGGCCACGTGGTCCCCGGCGGGCTGCCGCGGGGCGGTCGCACGGGCCATGAGCAGCGCGGTGACCGCGGCGAGCTCCTCGTCGCTCGCGCGTCCGCGCTCGACACGGACCAGGGGCGTGGATGCAGTACTCACGTCGGTCTCCGTTCGGTGAGGTGCGGCGGGGAAGGTCGGTGCCGTCACTGCGGCGGGTTGCCGTGCTTGCGCGACGGCAGGTCGGCGTGCTTGGTGCGCAGCATGGCGAGGGAGTCGATCAGGACCTGGCGGGTCTCGGCGGGGTCGATCACGTCGTCGACGAGTCCGCGCTCCGCCGCGTAGTAGGGGTGCATCAACTCGGACTTGTACTCCTTGACCATGCGCGCCCGCATGGCCTCCGGGTCGTCGGCCGATGCGATCTGGCGACGGAAGATCACGTTCGCCGCGCCCTCCGCGCCCATCACCGCGATCTCGTTGGTCGGCCACGCGAACGTCAGGTCGGCCCCGATGGACTGCGAGTCCATGACGATGTAGGCGCCCCCGTACGCCTTGCGCAGCACCAGCGAGATCCGCGGCACCGTCGCGTTGCAGTAGGCGTACAGCAGCTTCGCCCCGTGCCGGATGATCCCGCCGTGTTCCTGGTCCACTCCCGGCAGGAACCCCGGAACGTCCAGCAGCGTGACGATCGGGATGTTGAAGGCGTCGCACATCTGCACGAAGCGCGCCGCCTTCTCACTGGCCTCGATGTCCAGGACCCCGGCCAGCACCTGCGGCTGGTTGGCGACCAGTCCGACCACCTGACCGCCCATCCGCGCCAGTACGCACAGGATGTTCCCCGCCCAGCGCTCGTGGACCTCGAGCAACTCGCCGTCGTCGACGAGCTCCTCGATCACCGCACGCATGTCGTACGGACGGTTCCCGTCCACCGGCACGAGGTCCAGCAGCATCTCCGTGCGGCGGGCCACCTCGTCCTCGGTCTCCACCACCGGCGGGTTCTCCCGGTTGTTCTGCGGGAGCAGCGAGAGCAGGTAGCGCACCTCCTCCAGGCAGGTCCGCTCGTCGTCGTACGCGAAGTGGCACACGCCCGAGGTCGCCGCGTGCACGTCCGCGCCGCCCAGACCGTTCTGCGAGACCTCCGCGCCGGTGACCGCCTGCACCACGTCAGGACCCGTGATGAACATCTGGGAGGTGTCCCGCACCATGAAGACGAAGTCCGTGAGTGCCGGGCTGTAGGCCGCGCCACCGGCGCAGGGCCCCATCATGACGCTGATCTGCGGAATGACCCCGGAGGCCTTGGTGTTCCGCTGGAAGATCCCGCCGTATCCGGCCAGCGCCGAGACACCCTCCTGGATCCGGGCGCCGGCACCGTCGTTGAGCGACACCAGCGGCGCACCCGCCGCGATGGCCATGTCCATGATTTTGTGGATCTTCGTCGCGTGCGCCTCTCCGAGCGCACCGCCGAAGATGCGGAAATCGTGGGCGTAGACGAAGACCGTCCGCCCCTCCACGGTTCCCCAGCCGGTCACCACACCGTCGGTGTACGGCTTCTTGTCCTCGAGCCCGAAACCGGTGGCACGGTGCCGGCGCAGCTGCTCGACCTCACGGAACGATCCCTCGTCCATGAGCAGTTCGATCCGCTCACGCGCGGTCAGCTTGCCCTTCGCGCGCTGCGCCTCGGTCGCCTTCTCACTCGGCCCACGGTGCGCCTCCTCGCGGATGGCGTGCAGTTCGGCCACTCGGCCGCGGGAGTCCTGAGGCAAATCGGTCATGTACAGACCCTACGAAACGACACCGCTTCCGGGTGTCGTGCAATCCGTACAGTCTCCGCGCGTGTTTCATGGCCGTGCTGGACAGAACCATGCCCTCCGAACCGGGCAACCCACTGAACTCTCCCATTCCGAGGCGCTTCCTCTGTGGAGTCCTCACAGTCTCGCGGGAGGGACACCCGGCACGCACGGTTCACCTTCCCGGCTGCACCCGTACGCGCCGGTGACACGTTCCGGTTGTCGGATCCCTACCTCTGCGGGGTGACCCCGGCCCGCAGCAATCCGTAGGTGTAGGCGTCCTCCAGTGCCTGCCAGGACGCGGCGATCACGTTGTCCGCCACCCCGACCGTCGCCCACTCCGCGGTGCCGTCGGAGGTCGTCACGAGCACGCGGGTGGTGGACTCGGTGCCGTGCCGCCCCTCGAGGATGCGGACCTTGTAGTCCACGAGGTCCAGCCGGGCCAGCTGCGGGTAGATCCGCTCGAGTCCACTGCGGAGTGCCCGGTCCAGCGCGTTGACCGGGCCGTTCCCCTCCCCCGTGGTCACGTGCCGCTCCCCCTTCGCCCACAGGCGCACCGTGGCCTCGTTGGCGTGGGTGCCGTCCGGCCGGTCCTCGACGATGGCGCGCCAGGACTCCACACGGAAGAAGCGTGCGGCCCTGCCCGACCCGTCGGAGTGGACCTCGTCGCGCAGCAGCAGCTCGAACGAGGCGTCCGCGGCCTCGTAGGTGTAGCCGCGCGCCTCCTGCTCCTTGACGCGCGCGACGATGCGCCCCACCAGATCGCGGTCCCCCGCCAGGTCGTATCCCAGCTCCCTGCCCTTGAGTTCGACCGAGGCGCGTCCCGCCATGTCGGAGACGAGCATCCGCATCGAGTTCCCCACCGACTCGGGATCGATGTGCTGGTAGAGGTCGGGGTCGACCTTGATGGCGGAGGCGTGCAGGCCGGCCTTGTGGGCGAAGGCGGAGGTCCCGACGTACGGCTGGTGCGTGGACGGAGTCAGATTGACGACTTCGGCGATGGCGTGCGAGATGCGCGTCGCCTCGGTCAGCGCCCCGGGAGGGAGTACCCGGCGGTCGTACTTGAGCTCGAGCGCGGCGACGACGGGGAAGAGGTTGGCGTTCCCGACCCGCTCGCCGTAGCCGTTGGCGGTGCACTGCACATGGGTGGCACCGGCGTCGACGGCGGCCAGCGTGTTGGCGACCGCGCAGCCGGTGTCGTCCTGGGCGTGGATGCCCAGGCGTGCACCGGTGTCCGCGCCCACCGCACGCACCACCGCGTGGACGTCGGCCGGGAGCATGCCCCCGTTGGTGTCGCACAGCACGACGACCTCGGCGCCCGCCTCGTGGGCCGCGCGCACGACCTGCTCGGCGTAGGCCGGATCGGCGCGGTGACCGTCGAAGAAGTGCTCGCAGTCGACGAAGACCCGCCGGCCTCGGGAGCGGAGGTGGGCGACAGTGTCCCGCACCATCGCGAGGTTCTCCTCCAGGGAGGTGCGCAGGGCGAGTTCGACGTGCCGCTTGTGGGCCTTGGCGACCAGGGTGACCACCGGAGCTCCGGAATCGAGAAGCGCGGTGACCTGCGGGTCCTCGGAGGCGGCCACCCCGGGCCGGCGCGTGGCGCCGAAGGCGACGAGCAGGGAGTGGCGGAGGTCCAGCTCCCGCGCCGCGCGCCGGAAGAACTCGGTGTCCCGCGGATTCGCCCCGGGCCAGCCTCCCTCGATGAATCCGACGCCGAAGTCGTCCAGGTGCCGGGCGATGGTCAGTTTGTCGGCGACGCTCAGATGGATGCCTTCGCGCTGGGCTCCGTCGCGCAGCGTGGTGTCGAAGACGTGGAAGTCGTCGCTGGGGACGTCCTTCGGCATGATGGTCGGGCTCCTGTCGGGACAAGCGATCCGGATGGCTCGGCCCCACCTGCCCCTCGTTCCGCGCCACGTCCTCCGGCATGGTGGTGCCGGAAACGAAAAGACCCCTCGCCGGTCGCGAGAGGTCTGCGCGCGGGTCGGAGGGCACGGTGCCCGCTGCCGCATCGGGTCGGATGCGGTCAGCAGCCACGGCGGACCGGCGCGCTGTCACCCATGATCATGGTGAGCGAGAGCACGGGGTGAGCTTCGCACAGGTCTGTCCGGTTCTCCATGCGGTCTCATGATACGGACGCGCTCGTGGGCAGTTCCGCGCAACGGCACGGGCGGCGAGGGTGGGACCGCCGCACTCGTACCGGTCCCACCCACGGGCGTCAGTCGATCCTGTGCATCCAGCCGTGCGGGTCCTCGGCGCGGCCGGTCTGGAGGGCGAGCAGCCGCTCGCGCAGCTTCATGGTCACCTCACCGGGTTCGCCGTCCCCGACGGTCCAGCTGCCGTCCGCGGACTTCGCCTGACCGACCGGGGTGATCACGGCGGCCGTACCGCAGGCGAAGACCTCGGTCAGCGTCCCGTCCTCGTTGCCGCGGCGCCAGTCGTCGGCGGAGATGCGCCCCTCCTCCGTGGAGCAGCCCAGGTCCTCGGCGATGCTGAGCAGCGAGTCACGGGTGATGCCGGGCAGCAGGGTGCCGGTCAGCTCAGGGGTGACGATCCGCGCGTCCCTGCCGCTGCCGTACACGAAGTAGAGGTTCATGCCGCCCATCTCCTCGATCCAGCGGCGCTCCAGCGCGTCGAGGTAGACGACCTGGTCGCACCCCTGGGCGGCGGCCTCCTTCTGCGCCACGAGGGAGGCGGCGTAGTTGCCGCCCGTCTTGGCCTCGCCCATGCCGCCGGGGGCCGCACGGACGTACTCCTGGGAGAGCCACACCGAGACCGGCTTCACGCCGCGCGGGAAGTAGGCGCCGGCGGGCGAGGCGATGATGACGAAGAGGTACTCGCCGGCCGGACGGACGCCGAGTCCGACCTCGGTGGCGAACATGAAGGGGCGCAGGTAGAGGGACTGCTCGCTCTTGCTGGGAACCCAGTCGCGGTCCTGCCGGACCAGGATGTCGCAGGCCTCCACGAATGCCTCGACCGGAAGCTCCGGCATGGCCAGCCGGCGCGCGGAGTTCTGGAAGCGCCGGGCGTTGGCCTCCGGGCGGAACGTGGCCACGGACCCGTCGGCCTGGCGGTACGCCTTGAGGCCTTCGAAGATCGTCTGCGCGTAGTGCAGGGTGGCGTTGGCCGGGTCGAGCGACAGCGACGCGTACGGTTCGAGCTGAGCATCGTGCCATCCGCGGCCCTCGGTCCAGCGGATGGTGACCATGTGGTCGGTGAAGTGCCGGCCGAAACCGGGGTCGGCGAGCACGGCCTCGCGCTCCGTGGCGGACAGCGGCTGCGCTGAGGGCTTCAGGTCGAAGTCGATGCGGGGCGTTGTCGTCATGTGAGCGCGTCCTTCGTGTGTGTCGTGGCGGACCGCGGCCCCGTCGCCCTGCGGTACTAGGACGTCCGAGCTTCTCTCCCTGCGCGGCCCCGCATCCGATTATCGCGCGCGGGGTGCCCTCGGGCGGACCCGGGTGTCGCGGCCCCTGCGAGCCGTGCCGTAGATGGTGGCACCCGATCGCCCCGTTGCCCAGCGCCGGCAAGGCGCCGGGCGGAACCACGTCAGGCCGTCACGCGCGCGAGGAGCGCGTCGCCCGTCTCCTCGGTGCTGCGCCCGGTGGGCCGTTCGCCCAGATCGGCCGTGACGGCCTCCTCGACACGGGCGGCCTCCGCATCCATCCCGAGGTGGCGCAGAAGCAGGGCGACGGAGAGGACCGTCGCGGTCGGATCGGCCCTGCCGGTCCCCGCGATGTCGGGCGCGGAGCCGTGCACAGGCTCGAACATGGAGGGGAAGGTCCGGGTGGGGTTGACGTTCCCCGAGGCCGCGAGCCCGATGCCGCCCGTCACGGCGGCGGCCAGATCGGTGAGGATGTCGCCGAAGAGGTTGTCCGTGACGATCACGTCGAACCGGGAGGGATCGGTGACGATGAAGATGGTCGCGGCGTCGACGTGCAGGTAGTCCGTGGTGACCTCGGGGTACTCCTGACCCACCCGGTCGAAGATGCCCTTCCACAGGCCTCCGGCGTGCACCAGGACATTGTTCTTGTGCACCAGGGTGAGTTTCCTGCGCGGCCGGGACCGTGCCCGCTCGTAGGCGTCCCGGACCACGCGCTCGACGCCGTAGGCGGTGTTGACGCTGACCTCGGTGGCGACCTCGGCATCGGTGCCGGTCCGCAGGCTGCCGCCGTTGCCGGTGTAGGGCCCCTCGGTTCCCTCGCGGACCACCACGAAGTCGATGTCCGGGCGCCCCTGCAGCGGGGTGTCGCAGCGCGGGTAGAGGCGGGCGGGCCGCAGGTTCACGAAGTGGTCGAAGGCGAAGCGGAGCTTCAGCAGCAGCCCGCGTTCCAGCACGCCCGAGGGGACCGTCGGGTCTCCGACGGCACCGAGCAGAATCGCGTCGTGCTCGGCGAGCCGGGCGAGTTCGGCGTCCGGGAGGGTCTCCCCGGTGGCGTGCCAGCGGGCGGCACCGAGATCGTAGGACCGGGTCTCCAGCTTGGTGTCGGCCGGAAGGACCGCGTCGAGAACCCTGAGGCCCTGCGCGACGACCTCCGGGCCGATCCCGTCGCCGGGGATCGCTGCGAGGCTGATGCTGCGAGACATGACGGGGACCCTACGCGGCGTCTCGTCCTCCGACACGCACTGTCCACGATCCGGACCGGACGTGTCGGAGGACGACGCTCCTGACGGACGTCGCGATCAGTGGCCGGTCGCTCCGCCGTTGTCGCGGCGGTCCAGGGCGCGCTGGAGGGCGGCGGCCGCGTTCCTGCGGTCGCTGTCGTGCGTGCTCCGACGGGCGGCGGCGTGACGGGTGCGGCGGCGTGCGGTCTCAGCCATGGGGAAACTCCTTCACAGGGCGTCGAGGCAGCGTGCCTCGGGCGAGGGATGCGAAATGCAGTGCAACGCGCCGGAAGGGGCGGGGGCGCCGGGTGCGGCAGGGGTCACCTGCTCGAAGCACCGCGCCATGACCGCCGGTCGCTGGTGGAGCGACGAAGCGTATCGGCTCTCCACCACGGTAGAAGCCCGGAGCCGTGCTGTCTCGTTTTTACTCGGGCTTCCTACTATCTGAGACGGAGAGTGCCGTGACCTGCGGGTTCGTGGAGCGGCCTTCGCCGGGCGGAGGACGCACCCGGCGAACGGACCGGGCCCGCCCTCCCGGAAGCGGGAGGACGGGCCCGGCGCACGCACGGAACCGCGGGACGGTCAGTCCATGTGCGGGTAGCGGTAGTCGGTCGGGGCGACCATGGTCTCCTTGATGGCCCGCGGCGACATCCAGCGCAGCAGGTTGAACTTGGAGCCCGCCTTGTCGTTGGTGCCCGAGGCGCGGGCGCCGCCGAACGGCTGCTGCCCGACGATGGAGCCGGTGGGCCGGTCGTTGATGTAGAAGTTGCCCGCCGCGAAGCGCAGCCTGTCGGAGGCCTCGGCGACCGCACGGCGGTCCCGGCCGAGCACCGCGCCGGTGAGCGCGTAGGAGGAGACCGACTCCATCTGGTCGAGCATCGCGTGCCAGTCGCCGTCCTCGTAGACGTGCACGGCGACGATCGGCCCGAAGTACTCCTTGGAGAACAGCTCGTTCTCGGGGTCGGAGCAGGCGATGACCGTCGGGCGCACGAAGTAGCCCACCGAGTCGTCGTAGCTCCCGCCCGCGACGATCTCGCAGCTCGGGTCCTCCTTGGCGCGGTCGATCGCGGCCTTGTTCTTCGCGAACGCCCGCTCGTCGATCACGGCGCCCATGAAGTTCGACAGGTCGCTGACGTCGCCCATCGTGAGCTCGTCCGCCTCGGCCGCCAGCTCCTCCTTGAAGCCGTCCTCCCACAGCGACCGCGGGATGTAGGCCCGCGAGGCGGCGGAGCACTTCTGCCCCTGGTACTCGAAGGCACCGCGGGTGATGGCGGTCTTGAGGATGGCGCGGTCCACGGTGGGGTGGGCGACGATAAAGTCCTTGCCGCCCGTCTCGCCGACCAGGCGCGGGTAGGACTTGTAGCCGGCGATGTTCTCGCCGACGGCCTTCCACAGGTACTGGAAGGTGGCCGTGGAGCCGGTGAAGTGGACGCCCGCCAGGTCCGGGTGCGGGAGCGCGACCTCGGAGACCTCCTTGCCGTCACCGGTCACGAGGTTGATCACGCCCTTGGGCATGCCCGCCTCCTCCAGCAGCTCCATCAGCAGCACGGCGGAGTGCGTCTGCGTCGGCGAGGGCTTCCACACGACGACGTTGCCCATCAGCGCCGGCGCGGTCGGCAGGTTGCCCGCGATCGCGGTGAAGTTGAACGGGGTGATCGCGTAGACGAACCCCTCCAGCGGGCGGTGGTCCAGACGGTTCCAGATCCCCTTGGGCTGCATCGGCGGCTGCTCGGCGAGCAGTTCCCGCGCGAAGTGCACGTTGAAGCGCCAGAAGTCGATCAGCTCGCACGGCGCGTCGATCTCTGCCTGCTGCGCGGTCTTGGACTGTCCCAGCATGGTGGAGGCGGCGATCGTCTCGCGCCACGGGCCGGACAGCAGGTCGGCGGCCTTCAGAAGGATGGCTGCACGGTCGTCGAAGGACATCGCACGCCAGGCCGGCGCGGCCGCCAGCGCGGCGTCGATCGCCTCCTGCGCGTCCTGGCGCGTGGCGTTGCGGTAGGTGCCGAGGGCCGCCTTGTGGTTGTGCGGCTGCACCACCTCGACCCGCTCACCGCCACCCATGCGCTTCTGCCCGTCGATGGTCATGGGGAGGTCGATCGGGTTGTCCGAGAGCTCCTTGAGCTTCTTCTCCAGCCGGGCGCGCTCGGCACTGCCGGGGGCGTACGTGTGCACCGGCTCGTTGTACGGCGCGGGGACGTGGGTCACGGCGTCCATGGGTCGCGGGCTCCTTCGCGTTCGATGTTGTCGTGGGGCAAGGACGGAGTACGGGGCCCGGGGTGACGGCCCCGCACCGAGGCTAGCGGCGGCTCACCAGCGAGCGGAGGAAGAAGGCGAGGTTCGCCGGGCGCTCCGCGAGACGGCGCATGAAGTAGCCGTACCAGTCGGTGCCGTACGGGACGTAGACCCGCATGCGGTGCCCGGCTTCCGCCAACCGCTCCTGCTCCGCCTCACGGATCCCGTAGAGCATCTGGAACTCGTAGGAGTCCTTCTTGCGCCCCGCGTCGCGGGCGAGTTCCTGGGTGATCGCGATCATCCGCGGGTCGTGCGAGCCGATCATCGGGTAGCCGTCCCCCGCCATGAGGATCTTCAGGCACCGGACGTACGCACGGTCCACCTCGTGCTTGTCCTGGTACGCGACCTCGGCGGGCTCCCGGTAGGCGCCCTTCACCAGTCGCACCCGGGAGCCTTCCCCTGCCAGCGCGTGGCAGTCCTCCTCGGTGCGGAAAAGGTAGGACTGCACCACGGCACCTGTCTGCGGGAAGCGGGTGCGGAGCTCGGCGAGGATGCGCAGCGTCGAGTCGACCGTGGTGTGGTCCTCCATGTCCAGAGTGACCGTGGTGCCCGCCTCGGCGGCCGCCTCCACCACCGGCAGGACGTTGCCGTACGCGATGTCCTCCCCGCCGGGAAGTGCCTGTCCGAAGGCGGAGAGCTTGACGGACATCTCCGCGCGCTCGCCGAGCCCCTCGCCCGCCAGCGCTTCGGCGAGGGCGAGGTAGGCGTCACGGTTGCGGGCCGCCTCGGAACGGTCGGTGATGTCCTCGCCGAGATGGTCCAGCGTGATCTCGAGCCCGCTGTCGGCCAGGGCACGGACCGCGGCGAGCGACTGGTCCAGCCGTTCCCCTGCGACGAAGCGGTCGACGACCGGCCGGGTGACCGGCGCGGCCGAGACGGCGCGACGGATGGCGTCGCTGCGCGCAGCGGCGAGAAGCACGGGACCCAGCACGGGCACCTCCACGTGTCACGGTGTTTCCGGGAGCGACAGTTCCGCGTCGCCCACCGTGCAAAGTTAAGGATCCCGCCGCACGGGAGCCATCGACAGCTGTCACGCATCCGTGTCCCCGATCTCAGACAGATGTATGAGAATGGGAAGCAGTGCCGAACCGCGAGGGACAGGAGGTGCGCCGGGTGCGCGAGGAATACCAGGCACTGATCGACGACATCTCCGCCTCGCTGGGAACCCCGGCGACACTGGAGGACCGCGACTTCACCCTGATCGCCTTCGGAGCGCACGAGGGCCAGGAAGGCGCGCCCGACGCGGACCTCGACCCGGTGCGCACCCGGTCGATCCTGCAGCGCCGCTCCACCGCGGCGGTGCGGAAGTGGTTCGAGAGCTTCGGCATCACACGGGCGCGGGCGCCGGTCCGCATCCCGCCGGACCCGTCGGCGGGGGTGCGTACCGGGCGGCTCTGCATTCCGGTACGGCACGGAGGTGTCGTGTACGGCTACGTGTGGCTGCTCGACGACGGCGCACCCGCGCTCGACGACCCGCGGGTGGCGCGGGCGCAGCAGACCGCCACCCGCATCGGAGCGCTGCTGGCCGCGGAGGCCCGGGCCGGTGCGCATGCAGGGGAACTGCTCCGCGAAGTGCTCACCGGGCCGGCAGGCAGCCGGGCGGAGGCAGCGGAGGCGCTGCGCTCGACCTCGGGAGCGGTCGCCGCGGCTCCGCTGGCGATGGTGGCGATCCGGCCGTGGCACGTCGGCGAACTGCGGGGGTCCGCGTCCGCCGGCCCCACCGGTATCCCCGGCGTGGCCGCGCAGTGCGCCCTGCCGGAGTCCTCCGCGCTGGCCGTGCTCACGCGGCTGCGCGCGGCGGGGGTGCTGGCTCCCGCGGAGGGGGTGGCGAAGCGACTCCTGGCGGCCCCGTCCGGTGGTGGAGGCTCCGGGAGCGCCGGAGGACCGGGGCGGACACCGGAAGCCGCGTCACCGGCGGGGACCGCGGCGGAGGCCTTCGGCGGGGTCAGCGCGCTCCGCGGCGACCTGGCCGGCACCGCGGCCGCCGCCTGGGAGGAGGCGCTGGTCGCGGCGAGAGCCGCGGCAGCGGAGCCCGAGCGGTTCGGCCGGGTGGTCGCGTGGGACGCCATCGGCCCGTACCGGCTTCTGGGCCGCCTCCCGGCGGCGGCCGCCCCGGACGAGGCCGTGCGGCACCTGTTCGAACCGGGGCAGCGGGAAATGGCACGGACCGCCGAGGCCTTCCTGGACCGTGCGGGGCAAGCGGGACGGACCGCGGCCGATCTGGGCATCCACCGGCAGACGCTGTACTACCGGCTGGGCCGGGTGGAGCGGCTGACAGGCCTGCGGCTCGACGACGGTGCGGACCGCCTGCTGCTCCATGTCGCTCTGAAGGCCGCGCGGTTGGGCTGAGACGCATCGCGGGCCCGGCGCTCACGCCGGGCCCGCGATGATCGTCCGGGTCTGGTCACTCCTCGAGGCTGACAGCCCGTGCGGACGTCGCACCGATCTCGGCCGCGATCTCCGTGAGGACGGACGGGGGCACGGTGTCGTCGACCGTGAGCGCCACCAGGGCTTCGCCGCCCGCCGTGGCACGGGAAACCTGCATGCCTGCGATGTTGATGCCCGCCTCGCCGAGAATACGGCCGAGGGTGCCGACGACACCCGGACGGTCGCTGTAGCGCAGGAAGGCCATGTGGTCGGCCAGCGCGAGGTCGATGTCGTGGGCACCGACCGCCACGACCTTCTGCTGGTTCTTGGGACCTGCCAGCGTGCCGGAGACGGAGACCTCCTCCCCGCTGCCGAGGGTGCCGCGGACGACGACCATGTTGCGGTGCTCCGCGTACTCGCTGGAGGTGGTGAGCCGGACCTCGACGCCGCGCTCCTGCGCGAACAGCGGAGCGTTGACGTAGGAGACCGTCTCGTCGACCACGTCCTCGAAGACGCCCTTGAGAGCGGAGAGTTCGAGGACCTTCACGTCGTGCTGCGTGAGATCGCCGTACACCTCGACATCCAGCCGGACGGCGACCTCGCCGACCAGGGCCGTGAAGATGCGGCCCAGCTTCTCGGCGAGCGGCAGCGCCGGGCGTACGTCCTCCGCGATGACCCCGCCCTGGACGTTGACCGCGTCGGGCACGAGCTCACCGGCGAGGGCCAGGCGTACGGACTTGGCGACGGAGATGCCCGCCTTCTCCTGGGCCTCCCCGGTGGAAGCACCGAGGTGGGGTGTGCACACGACCTGGTCGAACTCGAACAGCGGGGAGTCGGTGCAGGGTTCGCTGCTGTAGACGTCCAGCCCCGCCCCGGCCACGCGCCCCTCCTTGAGCGCGGCGAGCAGGGCGTCCTCGTCGACGATGCCGCCCCGCGCGGCGTTGACGAGGCGAACCTCGGGCTTGACCTTGTGCAGGGCCTCGTTGCCGATGAGTCCGAGCGTCTCGGGAGTCTTGGGCAGGTGGACGGTGATGAAGTCCGACGTCTCGAGCAACTCGTCGAGGGAGACCAGCTTGACGCCCATCTGGGCGGCGCGTGCCGGCTGCACGTAGGGGTCGTAGGCCACGACGTCCATGCCGAAGGCGGACATGCGCTGCGCGACGAGGACGCCGATGCGTCCGAGGCCGACGACTCCGAGCGTCTTCTCGCTGAGTTCGACGCCGGTGTACTTGCTCCGCTTCCACTCACCGTTCTTGAGAGCGGAGTTGGCCTGCGGAATGTTGCGCGCGGTCGCCACCAGCAGACCGCAGGCGAGCTCCGCGGCCGTGACGATGTTGGACGTGGGAGCGTTCACCACCATGACGCCCGCCTTCGTGGCGGCGGAAACGTCCACGTTGTCCAGTCCGACACCCGCACGGGCGACCACCTTCAGCCGGCGCGCGGCGGCGACGGCCTCGGCGTCGATCTTGGTGGCGCTGCGGATCAGAACGGCGTCGACGTCGGCGATCGCGGGGAGGAGCTCGGAGCGGTCGGCCCCGTTGCAGCGCCTGATCTCGAAGTCCGGTCCCAGGGCGTCGACGGTCGCCGGTGAGAGCTCTTCAGCGATGAGTACGACAGGCTTGGTCACGAGGGATTCAGTCCTCACTTGTCCTCTACGGACGGCCGCGTTCCGACGGCCGAAGGGCGGTGGAGGTGGGCAGCCACGTGAGACACACGACGCTGTGAGCCTGTGACGCGTTTCTGCTCAAGTCTAGCCGCGGAATGGCGGCTCCCGCCGACGTTCCGGGATCTTCGTCGGGCCCGTGTCCCACGGGCCCGACGGAGCCGTGCCGGCAGTCGCACGCACCCGCCGGTGTGCGGGGCGCACGGAATCCGTCGCGGGGCAGTGTCCGGGCGGGGCCCGCCTCCCCGCCCCGCGACGGCGGTGCGAGGTCAGGCCTCCTCGTCGACCCAGCTCATCAGCTTCCGCAGCTTGCGGCCGGTGGTCTCCAGCAGGTGGTCGCTGTCCGCCTTCTTGTACTCGTTGTACTTGGGCAGACCTGCCTCGTACTCCTTCATCCAGTTGGTCGCGAAGGAGCCGTCCTGGATGTCGGAGAGCACCTTCCGCATTTCGGTCTTCGTCGCGTCGGTGATGATCCGCGGGCCGGTGACGTAGTCGCCCCACTCGGCGGTCTCCGAGACCGACCAGCGCATCTTCTCCAGACCGCCCTCGTACATGAGGTCCACGATCAGCTTCAGCTCGTGCAGGCACTCGAAGTAGGCGATCTCGGGCTGGTAGCCGGCCTCGACCAGGGTCTCGAAGGCGGCCTTGACCAGGGCGGAGGTGCCACCGCACAGCACAGCCTGCTCGCCGAAGAGGTCGGTCTCGGTCTCCTCGGTGAAGGTCGTCCCGATCACGCCGGCGCGGGTGCCGCCGATGCCCTTGGCGTAGGACAGGGCCAGGTCGAACGCCCTGCCCGAGGCGTCCTGCTCGACGGCCGCGATGCACGGGACGCCGCGCCCCTCCTCGTACTGCCGCCGCACGAGGTGGCCCGGGCCCTTCGGCGCCACCATGCAGACGTCCACCCCGGCCGGGGGCTTGATGAAGCCGAAACGGATGTTGAAGCCGTGGCCGAAGAACAGCGCGTTGCCCGCCTCCAGGTGGGGGGCCACGGACTCCTCGTAGACCTTGGCCTGGATCGGGTCCGGGACCAGGATCATGATGACGTCGGCCTCGGCGGCGGCCTCGGCCGGTGTCGTGACCCGCAGGCCCTGCTCCTCGGCCCGGGTGCGGGACGCGGAGCCCTCCTTCAGGCCGACCCGGACGTCGACGCCGGAGTCGCGCAACGAGAGAGCGTGGGCGTGCCCCTGGCTGCCGTAACCGAGAACGGCGACCTTGCGGTTCTGGATGATGGACAGGTCGGCGTCGGCGTCGTAGAACAACTCGGCCACTTGGGGTCTCCTCGTTTCTTGCTGGTGGGGCGCCCCACCGTACGGCGGGGCGGGGTCGGTGGGTTCCGGCGCTCGGATGCTGGAAGGCCGGTCAGGCGCTGCGTTCCAGGGCGCGCAGCGAGCGATCGGTGATCGACCGGGCACCCCGTCCTATGGCGATGGTCCCGGACTGCACCAGTTCCTTGATGCCGTACGGCTCCAGCATCCGCAGCATGGCCTCGAGCTTGTCGCTGCTGCCGGTCGCCTCGATGGTGACCGCCTCCGGCGACACGTCGACGGTCTTCGCGCGGAACAGCTGCACGATCTCGACGATCTGCGAGCGCGTCTCGTTGTCGGAGCGGACCTTCACCAGGACGAGTTCCCGCTGGACCGCCGATCCGGGCTCCAGCTCGACGATCTTCAGCACGTTGACGAGCTTGTTGAGCTGCTTGGTGACCTGTTCCAGCGGGAGGTCCTCGACATTCACCACGATGGTGATGCGGGAGATGTCGGGGTGCTCGGTGACTCCGACCGCGAGGGAGTCGATGTTGAAGCCGCGGCGGGAGAACAGCGAGGCGATCCTTGCCAGGATGCCCGGCGTGTTCTCCACCAGGACGGAGAGGGTGTGCTTGGACATCTGCTGTGCTGCTCCGCTCGTCACTCGTCGCTGTCGCCGAAGTCGGGGCGCACGCCGCGCGCCGCCATGACCTCGTCGTTGGAGGTGCCCGCCGCGACCATCGGCCAGACCATCGCGTCCTCGTGCACGATGAAGTCGACGACGACGGGCCGGTCGTTGATGGAGTTGGCCTTCTCGATGACGGCGTCCAGCTGCTCGGGGTCCTCGCAGCGGATACCGACGCAGCCCATGGCCTCGGCCAGCTTCACGAAATCCGGGACACGGGTGCCGCGGAACGGCGCGATGTCGGCGGCGCCGTCCGCCTGCTCCGGATCTCCGTCGTGCAGCTTCGTGTTCGAGTAGCGCTGGTTGTAGAAGAGGGTCTGCCACTGGCGGACCATCCCCAGTGCCCCGTTGTTGATGATGGCGACCTTGATGGGCACGCCGTTGAGCGCGGCCGTGGCGAGTTCCTGGTTGGTCATCTGGAAGCAGCCGTCGCCGTCGATCGCCCAGACGGTCCTGTCGGGCACGCCCACCTTCGCGCCCAGGGCGGCGGGCACCGCGTAGCCCATGGTTCCCAGGCCCCCGGAGTTGAGCCAGGTGGCCGGCTTCTCGTAGTCGATGTAGTGCGCCGCCCACATCTGGTGCTGGCCCACTCCGGCAGCGAAGACCGTCCCCTCCGGGGCGAGGCGCCCGATGCGCTGGATGACCTGCTGCGGGGAGAGCGAGCCGTCCTCGGGGAGGTCGTAGCCGAGCGGGTAGGTCTCGCGCCAGCGGTCCAGCAGCTGCCACCAGGCGTCGTAGTCGCCGCCGCGGCCCGCCTCGTACTCGGCCTGCAGCGCCACGACCAGATCGGCGATCACCTCGCGCGCGTCACCGACGATCGGCACGTCGGCGGCACGGTTCTTGCCGATCTCGGCGGGGTCGACATCGGCATGGACGATCTTGGCGTGGGGCGCGAACGAGTCCAGCCTGCCGGTGACGCGGTCGTCGAAGCGGGCGCCGAGCGCGATGATGAGGTCCGACTTCTGGAGGGCGGTGACGGCAGCGACCGTGCCGTGCATGCCCGGCATCCCCAGATGCTGGGGATGACTGTCGGGGAAGGCCCCGATGCCCATGAGCGTGGTGGTGACGGGGGCTCCCGTCAGTTCGGCGAGCACCTTCAGCTCCCCGGTCGCGCGGGCCTTGAGCACGCCGCCGCCGACGTAGAGCACGGGGCGCCGGGCTCCGGTCATCAGACGTGCGGCCTCGCGGATCTGCTTGGCGTGCGGCTTCGTGACGGGCCGGTAGCCGGGGAGATCGGCCTGCGGCGGCCAGGAGAACCGGGTCCGGGCCTGGAGGGCGTCCTTGGCGATGTCGACGAGAACGGGGCCGGGACGGCCGGTGGCCGCGATGTGGAAGGCCTCCGCGATGGTCCGGGGGATGTCCGCGGGGTCGGTGACCAGGAAGTTGTGCTTGGTCACCGGCATGGTGATGCCGCAGATGTCCGCTTCCTGGAAGGCGTCGGTGCCGATGGACTTGGACGCGACCTGCCCGGTGATCGCGACCAGCGGCACGGAGTCCATGTGGGCGTCGGCGATGGGAGTGACCAGGTTGGTGGCGCCGGGGCCCGAGGTGGCCATGCAGACCCCGACCTTCCCCGTGGCCTGGGCATAGCCGGTTGCGGCGTGGCCTGCGCCCTGCTCGTGCCGCACGAGCACGTGGCGCACGCCCGAGGAGTCCATCATCGGGTCGTAGGCCGGCAGGATCGCACCGCCGGGGATTCCGAACACCGTGTCGGCGCCGACCTCTTCCAGCGCACGGATGAGGGACTGCGCGCCCGTCATCGGCGCGGGCGAGGGTGTCGGCGCGCCCGGCTGCTGCTGTCCGCTGCGGGGCCGCGGCTGCGGTTTGGGGGCCCCGGAGGGCTGCTCGGTCATCGGCTTCTCTTCCCGGAGAGTGAGGGTGTGGCGCTCGTCGTGATCGGTCACCGGCGGCCTGTGCGCCACCGGTCGGCGCGGGACGGAGTGGTTGCCGTCCGGGCACCGGTGCAACAAAAAACCCCTCGTGCCGTGGAGGCAGGCGAGGGGAGCGCGTCGCTGAGGTCGCGGGGTTCCGTGAGGGCCCCTTCAGCCGACGCGCCGTCCAAGTACGAGAATTCGGGTGCGCATGGCATGACCTTCCTCCGCCCTCCCCGAGGGTGTCAAGTGGGTGGGACGGGTGTCTCACTATGTGACCCGGACGGTGACGCGTCGTACGCGTCGTCGGGTGGGGCGGAAGGCCGGCTCGGGGGCGAGTGGGTGATCAGCGGATCGGGGCCGCTCGCTCCCCCACGGCGCACCGGGAGCGGCAGGGCACTGCTCACGGAGGCTGCTGCCGGTTCCGGCCCGTCGGACCGGCCCGGTGGCAGCGGGTATCCGCCGGAGCTCAGCGCGCGGCGCAGCCGATGCTCGTCCAGTGCACCGGAGAACGCGGCGCCACGGCCGTGCGCGCACCCCATGCCGCGCAGCACGACCACCTGTTCCGGGCGGTCGATGCCGTCGGCCACGGCGGTCAGCCCGAGATCGTCCGCCATGCCCAGGAGCCCGGCGACGATCTTCCTCGCCCGGACCGAGTCCACAACGCCTTCGACCAGACCCCGGTCGAGACAGATCCCGTCCAGGGGCAGGCGGCTCAGGGCCGTGATCCCGACGTGCCCGCAGCCCAGCCCGTCCAGGGCGATGCCCACGCCGACAGCGCGCAGGGCGGTCAGCTGCTCCTCCAGTTCCCCCCAGGAGATGCGGGGGTCCGCCACGGAGAGCTCCAGCACCAGGCAGGCGGGGGGCAGGCCGTGCCGGGCGAGCAACGACTCGATGCCGCTCCCGGGCGGCTGCCGTCCGGTGAGGCGCCGGGCGGCGCAGGGGACTCTCAACGGCGTGGCGATTCCGGCACGGTGACGGTTCGCGGCCTGAGCGACGGCCTCGTCCAGGAACCTGCGGCCCAGCCGGGCCGCCCGCTGGCCGGCCGCCGTACCCTGCACGCCGTCGACCTGCATGATCCCGGCGGGCGGAAGGAGCATCCCCTGTGCCGAGCGCCAGCGGGCCTGGGCCCACACCGCGGTGACTCTGCCGGTACGGAGTTCGACGACGGGCTGGTGGAGGACGGCGAGTTCGCCGGGCTCCTGGCCGGCGCGGGCCGGACGTGCCTGCTGGGGGAGGCGCAGCGGCGGCTGCCGGGTGTAGAGCTCCACGCGGTCCTTGCCCGCCTGCTTCGCCCGGTACATGGCCTGGTCCGCCCGGCGCAGGAGAACATCGGGGGTGATGCCGGGTTCGGCGAAGGCGATCCCGATGGAGGCGGCGACCCGCACCTCGGTGCCGTCGTGCACGACGTACGGCTCGGAGAGCGTCGACCGCAGGCGCTCGGCGATCTCCCGGACGCGGCGTTCACGCCCCCCTGGGCCGGTGTCCGCGGCGTCGCCGAGGACGAGCGCGGCGAACTCGTCACCGCCGAGCCGGGCGGCGGTGTCGCCCGCCCGCACGGAATCCCGCAGCCGACGCGCGGCATGCACCAGCAGTTCGTCGCCCGCGTGGTGGCCGACAGTGTCGTTGACCAGCTTGAAGCCGTCGAGGTCGATGTAGAGCACGGCGGTGGCGCGGTCACCGCCCCGGCGGCCGGCGAGCGCCTGTCGGACCCTGTCGGTGAAGAGCGCCCTGTTGGGCAGGTCCGTGAGCGGGTCGTGCGAGGCGCTGTGCTGCAACTGGCGCTGGAGCCGGACGCGTTCGGTGACGTCGCGACTGTTGAGGACGACACCGCCCTGGTGGCGGTTGACGGTGGACTCGATGTTCAGCCAGTGACCGGCGCCGTGCCGGAACCGGCACTCGATGCGCGTGGAACGTTCCTTCTCGGGCGGGGCGGCGAGGAACCTGCGGATCTCGTGCAGCACCCGCGCGAGGTCCTCGGGGTGGATCAGGGAGGCGAGTTCGGACCCGACGAGCTCCCCGGCCTCGCGGCCGTAGACACCCGCGGCCGCCGGCGAGACGTACCGCAGCACACCGGTCGAGGCAACGATCATGATGACGTCGCTCGAGCCCTGGACCAGACTGCGGAAGTGGTTCTCCTTCTCCGCCAGTTCCTGGGTGAGATGCAGGTTGTCCAGCAGCATGATGCCCTGCCGGACGACGAGCACCAGCACCACCGTGCAGCCGGTGAGGAGAACGACACGGTCGACGCGGCTCCCGTCCACGGCGCTGTGGATGATGCTGAGGATGCTGACGGCCGCCGCGAGATACGGGGTCAGTGCCGCCAGCGAGCCGGCGATGGGCCTGGCCTGCTGCTCGGGGGGCTCCGGGCTGCGCACCGGGTCCGTGCCGGCGGCGCGGGAGCAGGCTTGTGAACGCGGGCGGCGGAGACCGGCCCAGGGCGCGTAGGCGAGGACGAGCGACCCCGCGAACCAGCCGGCGTCCAGGAACTGCCCGGAGCTGTAGTGCTCGCGCAGGAGCGGCGAGGTGAAGAGCGCGTCGCAGAGGACGGTGAGCGCCAGGGCGCCCACGGCGGTGCTGATCGCCGCGCGGTCGGCCGCGGGGCGCCGGAACTGCAGAGCGAGGGCGATGCTGATCAGCACGATGTCCAGCAGCGGGTACGCGAGTTCGAGAGCCGCGGAGGCCACCGAGCCGCGCTGCCAGGAGGCGGTGTGGGAGAGCGCGAGCGACCAGGAGACGGTGAGCAGCGATCCTCCGATGAGCCAGGAGTCCAGTGCCAAGCAGGTCCAGCCGGCCCGGGTGACGGGACGCTTGGCGAGCACCAGCAGGCCGACGATGGCGGGAGGCGCGAAGAGGAGGAAGCAGAAGTCGGCCGGGGACGGGTTCGGCACGGGCACCTCGAGCACCACCTCGTACCAGCCCCAGACGCCGTTGCCCAGCGCGGCCATGCCGGAGGACAGGGCGAAGAGGTACCAGGCCGGACGGAACCGGCTGCCGCTGCGGGTGCGGGCGTGCCAGGCGCAGGAGAGTGCCGCCAGGAGGGCGGCGGCGCTGAGACCGAAGTCCCCCATCACCAGGGCGAGGCGTTCGGAGCCCCAGCCGAGGGCCGCACCCGCGGCGTACCCGCCGCAGAGCGCCGCGAGCAGCAGGCGGAGGCCGATACGGGGACGCGACGCGGCGCTCGGGGCGGACCGCGAACAGCCGGGGCCGACCCAGAGCCCACCGCCCTGGGCACTCACCGGGACCCCCGGAAGGAGGCGGCGCTCGCCCCCGCGCCGCGGCTGCGGTGTACGGCCCACCGTGCGTACCGCCCCCGGCGATTCGTCACACGCTCGCGCATTCGCCCTTCGCTCCCCCCTCGTGTCCCGGTTCGGTCACCGTCGGGACGATACACCAGATTCGTCACACAGGGACATACTTCCGATACGGAAAGTGACGGACCGGGTGAATCCGTGCCGCGGAGCTCCGCGCCGGGCCCCGCCCGGAGCGGAGCGGAACCGGACGGCGGGCGTGGGAGGAGGAGCAGCGGCCCACCACCGCGTCACCCGGCGGTGGCGACCACGTGTTCCAGCCCCGCTCCCCGCGCCCAGCGGCCGAGCTGGGCACGCAAAAGGCGCTTCGCACGAGGCAGGAACGCGGTTGTCGGGCCGCCGACATGAGGGCTGATCAGGACGCCGGGCGCACGCCACAGCGGGTGCTCCGGCGGCAGCGGTTCCGGATCGGTGACGTCCAACGCGGCCTGCAGCCTGCCGGACTCGACTTCCGGCAGCAGGGCGGCGGTGTCCACCACCGCGCCGCGGGCGACGTTGACCAGCAGCGCCCCGTCCCGCATCCGTGCCAGGAAGCCGGCGCCCACCAGGCCCCGGGTCTGTTCCGTCAAAGGGGTGCACAGGATCACGACGTCGGCGCGCGGCAGCAGTTCCGCCATGTCGTCGAGAGCGTGCACCGCACCGCGCTCCGTGGTGCGGGCGGTGCGGGCCACCCGCAGCACCTCGGCGGGCTCGAACGGCACCAGCCGGTCCTCCACCGCGCTCCCGATGGCCCCGTACCCGACGATCAGCACCGTCCGGTCGGCAAGGGCCGGGCGGATGCCCTGCAACCACGCTCCCGAGGACTGGGCCCGCACAAAATCGGGAACACCGCGCAGCGAGGCCAGGGTCAGGGTCAGCGCGAGTTCGGCCGTGCTGGCGTCGTGCACGCCCCGCGCATTGCACAGCACGGTACCGGCGGGCAGGTCCGGCACCGCGCCCGCGACGTGGTCGATCCCCGCCGTGAGAGTCTGCACGACGCGCACCCCGGTCATGGCGTGCAACGGCGCGACGGCCACCCGGGGTCCCTTCATGTACGGCACGACGTAGAAGCCGCAGCGCGCGGGGTCCGCGGGGAAGTCCTCGGCCCCGTCCCAGAAGTGGTAGGTGAACCCCTCCGGGAGGCCGTCGATCTCGTCGGGCGGTACGGGCAGCCAGACGTCCGAAGGTTGCCCGGGGGCGGTCGCAGAGGATACGGAAGCCATGGCCAGAGGCTAGGCGAAGCGCCTCACCGCCCACGCGCTAGGTTGGTGTGCCGTCGGGAGGAGAACGTCCACGTGGAGCGCAGGACCATCGGTGCCGCGGCACTGGGAGTGGGGGCGATCGGCCTCGGGTGCATGCCGATGACCTGGGCGTACTCCACCTCGGAGCAGCACGGCGAGTCCTCGCTGCGCGCGGTGCACGCCGCTTTGGACCACGGCAGCACACTGCTGGACACCGCCGACATGTACGGCCCCTTCACCAACGAACTGCTGCTGGGCAGAGTGCTCAAGCAGCGCCGGCGCGACGTGTTCGTCTCCACCAAGTGCGGACTCCTCGTCGGGGACCAGCACATCGTCGCCAACGGACGGCCCGGGTACATCAAACGCGCCTGCGACGCGTCCCTGCGGCGCCTGCAGACCGAGGTGATCGACCTGTACCAGCTCCACCGGGCCGACCCGGAGGTCCCGGTGGAGGAGACCTGGGGGGCCATGGCGGAACTGGTCCGGGCCGGCAAGGTGCGCAGCCTGGGCCTGTCGGCGATGGGGGCGCGGGCCGACCGCCGTGCGGGGGCGGGCATCCACGACGCGACGCTGCGTCTGCTGCACCGGATCCAGCAGGTCTTCCCGGTGAGCAGCGTCCAGGCGGAGTTCTCGGTGTGGTCGCGCGAGGCCGCGGACGCGCTGCTGCCCTGGTGCGAGTCGCGGGCCGTGGGCTTCCTCGCGGCGATGCCGCTCGGCAACGGCTACCTGACCGGGACGCTCACCACCGGCGGCGGCTTCGAACGGGACGACGTCCGTGCCCGGCACCCGCGGTTCACCGCGGAGATGATGGCGGCCAACCAGCCGGTGGTGGCCGGGCTGCGCCGCGTGGCCCGCCGCCACGGCGCGGCGACTCCCGCCCAGGTGGCGCTGGCCTGGCTCCTCACCCGGGGCCGCCACGTCGTCCCCGTGCCGGGGACGAAGAAGGAGCGATGGGCCGTGGAGAACTGCGGGGCCGCCGGGCTCCGGCTCACCGCGGAGGACCTGGCGGAGATCGAGGCGCTGCCACCGGCCCAGGGCTCGTGGGACTGATGTGCCCGCGTCCGGGGGCGGGGATGTGGTGTCCTGGAGGGCAGCCGGTCAGGAAGTGACCGCTCCGCCGCAGCCCGAGGAGGATCGGATCGTGGGTACGTCCGAGCGGCCGTGGTCGGTCCGCCCCCGTACGCTCCTGGCGGCAGGGCTCGCCGGTGTCGTGCTGTGCACGGCCGGCTGCGCCTCCGGGCGCGAAGGCGGTTCGGGAGCGTCGCCGTCGGCGTCGGCCGACGGCAGTTCCGGTCCGGCGCCCTCCGGGACGGCGCCCCCGGCCGAGGGAACGGTGACGGTGGAGCGCACCGTGACCACCGGGCTGGACTCCCCGTGGGGCGTGGCCGCGCTGCCGGGCGGTGGCGCGCTGGTCGCATCGCGCGACACCGGACGCATCGTGGCCGTGGACACCACGACGGGGCGGAAGACCCCGGCGGGCACTGTCCCGGGAGCGGACCCCGGTGGTGAGGGCGGACTGCTCGGGCTCGCCGTGCGCCCGGACGACGCCCGGACCGTCTATGCGTACGTCACGACTGCCTCCGACAACCGTGTGGTCCGGATGTCCTACGACGCGGCGGCTCCGGCGGGAGAGCGGCTCGGAGCACCGGACACCGTCTTCCGCGGCATTCCGAAGGGCTCGGTGCACAACGGCGGCCGCATCGCGTTCGGCCCCGACGGCATGCTGTACGTCGGCACGGGCGAGACCGGGCGGAGCGGTCTGTCGCAGGACCGGGAGTCCCTGGCGGGGAAGATCCTGCGGATGACGCCGGACGGCGCGGCGCCGGAACGGGGCAACCCCCTGGAGGGGTCGGTCGTCTACTCGTGGGGACACCGCAACGTGCAGGGGCTCGCCTGGGACGACGCGGGAAGGTTGTGGGCCTCGGAGTTCGGGCAGGACACCTGGGACGAGCTGAATCTGATCGAGCCCGGCGGGAACTACGGCTGGCCCGAGGTCGAGGGCCGGGCGGGCGAGCCGGGATTCCGCGATCCGGTGGCACAGTGGCGGCCCGCCGAAGCCTCTCCCAGCGGCCTGGCGATCGTCCGGGGATCGGCCTGGCTGGCCTCGCTCCGGGGAGAGCGCCTCTGGCGGGTGCCGCTGCACGGCCGCGAACCCGTCGCCGCGCCCCAGGACTTCCTCGAGGGCAGGTGGGGCCGGCTGCGCACCGTGGTGGAGGCGCCCGGCGGCGGCCTCTGGCTGACGACGAGCGAGACCGACACGCGTGGTACCCCGGGGCAGGGGGACGACCGTATCGTGGAACTGGGAGTGAGCTGACGGGAAACGCACGACGACCCTGCGGTCGCGGGAGAACGGGAGGATCGCCGGATGGATCTCGGGCTGGTTCAGGAACTTTTCAATCCCGCGGCGCAGCACACCGCGGACGAGCAGCAGCGGATCGACCACACACGGGTGGTCGAGGGGCAGCACGAACCGGGCTGCGGACCGCTCGACCTCGAGTCGGGCGTCGCGCTGCTCGTGGGTGGCGGCGTCGGAGCGGTGCTGCCCATCCGTCCCCGTGTCGAGGAGACCGAGGACGACGAGGAGGACACCGGCACCGTCTGACGCGTGCCCCCTCGGGCTCTCAGACCGGAGCGACCGGCTCCCGTTCCCGCTGGTGCGGGATGGCCAGGGGCTCCGGCTGCGCGGGGAGCCGGTCCGGCTCCGGCGGTTCGATGGTGAGCCGGGGCAGGAACCTGCCGAGCCAGCCGGGCAGCCACCAGTTGGCACCACCCAGCAGGTGCATCAGGGCAGGCACCAGCAAGGTGCGCAGCACGTAGGCGTCCAGCGCCACGGCGGTGGCGAGGCCGATACCGAACATGGCGATGATCCGGTCGCCGCTGAGGACGAAGGCACCGAACACGGCGATCATGATGGCCGCCGCGCTGTTGATCACGCGGCCGGTCTCGGCGAGCCCCACCCGGACTGCCCGCTGGTTGTCGCCGGTGCTCCGCCACTCCTCGAACATGCGGCTCACCAGGAAGACCTGGTAGTCCATGGAGAGACCGAAGAGCACCGCGATCATGATGACCGGCAGGAAGGGCTCGATCGGTCCGGCACCGCCCAGGCCGAGCGGTTCGCTGCCCCAGCCCCACTGGAAGACCGCCACCACCACGCCGAAGGACGCCGAGACCGCCAGCACGTTCATGAGGGCCGCCTTGGCGGGGATGCCGATGCTGCGGAAGGCAAGCAGCAGCAGGGCTGACCCCAGCGCAACCACGGTGCCGAGGAAGAGCGGGAGCTTGCCGAGGATGGTGTCGGCGAAGTCGTCGTACGCCGCCGTCGTGCCACCGACGTGCACGGTCAGCGGCGCGTCGCCGACGGCCTCCGGGAGGACGTCGGCACGCAGCCGCTCCACGAGCCGGGAGGTGGCCGCGTCCTGCGGCGCCGAGTCGGGTCGCACCGTCACGGCGCCGACGCTGCCGTCGCGGCTCATCACCGGGCCGGAGACCTCGGCGACACCCTCGGTGCCGCGGAGTTCGGCGGGCAGGTCGTGCAGCGCCGCCCTGCTCCGCGGGTCGTCGGTCTCGGCGACGAGCGTGAGCGGACCGTTGACCCCGGGACCGAATCCGTCGGCCATCAGGTCGTAGACCTGGCGGCTCTGCGAGCCGGCGGGTGCGGTGCCGTCGTCGGAGGTTCCCAGCCGCAGGCCGAGCACCGGCAGGGCGAGGACGACCATCACGACAGCTGCGAGGGCCCCGAGCACCCGCGGGCGCCGTTCGACGAAACGCGACCAGCGCGCGGTGGGCCCGGCGGTCCCCTCCTCGGCAGCCGGACCGGTCCGCGCGAACCTCTTCCGCTCCCGGCGCCCGAGCACCCGCAGGCCGATCGCTCCCAGCAGCGCGGGGAGCAGCGTCACCGAGGCCAGCACGGCGAGGATCACGGTCAACGAGGCGGAGACGGCGACACCGACGAGGAAGTCGAGTCGGAGCACGAGCATGCCGAGGAGAGCGATGCAGACCGTGGCTCCGGCGAAGACGACCGCGCGGCCGGCCGAGGAGACGGCTTCCCGCGCCGCCTCCTCGACACCGAGTCCGCGGCGCAGTCCGCGACGGTGCCGGGTCACGATGAACAGGGCATAGTCGATGCCGACACCGAGGCCGATCAGGGTGCCCAGCATCGGGGCGAAATCGGCGAGGGTCATCACGTGCCCCAGCAGGCCGGTGGCCAGGCACGCCGTGCCGACCGCCACCACCGCGGTCACCAGAGGCAGCAGCGTGGCGGCGAGGGAGCCGAAGACGAGGAAGAGGACCACGGCGGCGGCGGCCACGCCGACGGCCTCGCTGAGCCGGCTGCTGGAGCTCTCGGCCTCCGGAACGTCGGCCCCGTCGACCGCGACCCGGAGTCCGGGCACGGCGTCCGCGGCCGCCTGCGCGGTGTCGGCGACGCGGCGCAGATCGTCCTCGGCGACGTCGCCGGCGGGGCGGGTGAAGTGCACGGTGGCGTAGGCGGTGTGCCCGTCGGGACTGATCCGGGCCGGGCCGCGGGAGTCGTAGGGGCCGGTGACCTCGTCGACCGCGGGCTGCGCGGCGATGTCGTCGAGCGCCTCGCCCATCCGCTGTTCCACCGTACGGTCCCGCACGCCCTCCGGTCCGTGGCCGCGTTTCCAGACCACGGTGGTGTCGTCGCGATCGCTGCCCGGGAAGCCCTGCCGCATCAGCTCCTGCGCGTGGGCGGACTCGGTTCCCGAGATCCCGTAGTCGCCGGTGTAGGACGTGCCCGCGACGGCGGCGGCAGCGCCCGTGCCGAGGAGGGCAACGAGCCAGAGCGCGACGACGACGAGGCGGCGTCGCAGACACCACCGGGCAAGTGCGGCCATACCGGAGTGCTTCCTGGGTCGAGGATGCGCGTTCCCCCGGCGCAGCACTGTGCCAGGCACTTGTGATCATTTGTCGCTTTCGTGCCCCGGCTCACACGTGGCGGACGTCACGCGGCCCCCGGCGATGCCGGGGGCCGCGTGAGGAAGCGGAGGTCCGGCCGCGATCAGCCCGCGGTGTCGAGCAGCGCGGCCGCTTCGTCGGCCGCGACCGTCGTCCCCGGGCCCTCTCCGGGGCGCCGTTCGCGCACCGGACGGGCCCGCGTCACCGAGGACACGGCCTGGCTGTCCGGGTCGACACGGGTGTCCTGCTCCAGGAAGACCAGTCCACCCGAGGTCTCGTCGGCCATCGCCGACAGCAGCGCCGGGGAGTGCGTCGTGGCGATGAGCTGCCGGAAGCCGCTCACCTGCGTGGCGCGGTCGGCGAAGTCGCCGTACTCGTCGACGCCGCGGCGCAGGCGCCGCACCAGCTCAGGCAGGCGGGACGGGTGGAGTCCGTTCTCCAGTTCCTCGACGGCCAGCACCCCGGCGCGGCGGTCGTCGTACCAGGCGGCGAGCAGCGCCAGCACCCGCAGGGTGCCGCCGGAGAGCATCGGGGGCGAGGTCCAGCCGGTGTGGCTGAACAGCACGTCGAAGTCGTACTCGCCGCGCCGCTCGTCGAAGAGCGGGCGGATCCCGTCGGTGTCCGGGACCAGGGCGGTCAGGTCCGCCTCCATGGCGGAGCGCTCCTCGCGCCCGACCCGGTGCAGCACGGCGGCCAGGTTGCCGCCGTCGGCCTGCAGCGGGGCGACCTCGCTGCCGCCGAACGGCCGGCGCAGTGCGGCGGGGTCGAGGGCGATCGGCTGCCAGGTCGCGCACTCGCGGTGGAGCAGAGCGAGGAGTTCCGCGCCGTCCTTGCCGCTTCCCGCGGACTCGGCGTCGAGCGACACCCAGTCGGTGCCGGTGCGCTTGAGGAACTTCTCCCGTGCCTGGGACAGCGCGTCGCGCAGGTCGTCGGGAAGGCCGAGCCGCCCCATCCAGCCGGTGCGGTCCATGCTGCTGATCCAGACGCTGGCGCGCACCGGCAGCGGCGTGGCCCGGGAGGACTCCGGCGGGTCGCTGTCGCGTTCCACCTCGAGCCACACGACCATCGGCAGCGGCCCGTCCGAGGAGGGCACGATCATCCCGACCTTGATGCTCATCAAGGTGGAGGAGTAGGTGCCGTCACTGCCGGCGGCGTGATGGAACAGGTGCCGGGGGGCAAGCGGCGGATCGGTGCCCAGGGACGAGGGGAAGCCGCTCGTCACGGCCTTGCGGACGAAGTCCAGGGCGTCCAGAAGGTTGGACTTCCCCGAACCGTTGGCGCCCATGAGCACCGTGCACGGATGAACGTCCAACTCGAAATTCAGGAACGACTTGAACCCGTCGATCTCCACACGGGTGATCACGTCTCCACCTCCTCATAGGGACCTGCGCGGTCAGCCATGCGCCACCCTAGCCGCAGGAAGCCCGCTGCGGGCGGCTCCACCCGGAGGGAACCGCCCGCAGTAGGTCTTCCGGTCGTTCTCAGCCCTCGACGCCGAGCTTCTCCAGGATCAGTTCACGGACGCGCGCGGCGTCGGCCTGCCCCCGCGTGGCCTTCATCACGGCCCCGACGAGCGCCCCGGCCGCGGCGACCTTGCCGCCCCGGATCTTGTCCGCGACCGCCTGGTTGCCCTCGATGGCCTCGTCGACCGCCTTCCCGAGGGCGCCGTCGTCGGAGACGACCCTCAGGCCGCGCTTGTCCACGACCTCGTCGGGCGAACCCTCGCCGGCGAGGACGCCCTCGATGGTCTGGCGGGCGAGCTTGTCGTTGAGGGAACCCTCGGCGACCAGTTCGCACAGCCGCGCCACCTGCTCGGCCGTGATCGGCAGATCGCCCAGCTCGACGCCCTGTTCGTTGGAGCGCCGGGCCAGTTCTCCCATCCACCACTTGCGGGCCTGGTCGGCCGGCGCCCCGGCGTCGATGGTGGCGACGATCAGGCCGACGGCGCCCGCGTTCAGGGCCGACTGCATCTCGTGCTCGGAGATGCCCCACTCCTCACGGAGCCGGTTGCGGCGCAGCCGCGGCAGTTCCGGGAGTTCGGCACGCAGCTTCTCCACCCAGTCGCGGGGCGGCGCCACCGGAACCAGGTCGGGCTCCGGGAAGTACCGGTAGTCCTCGGCCTCCTCCTTGATCCTCCCGGAGGTGGTGGAGCCGTCCTCCTCGTGGAAGTGCCGGGTCTCCTGGACGATGGACCCACCGCCGGAGAGCACGGCCGCGTGCCGCTGCACCTCGAACCGCACCGCCCGCTCGACGGAGCGCAGCGAGTTGACGTTCTTGGTCTCGGAGCGGGTGCCGAACTCCGGTACGCCGTGCGGGCGCAGCGACAGGTTGACGTCGCAGCGCATCTGGCCCATCTCCATGCGGGCCTCGGAGACGTCGAGCGCACGGATGAGTTCGCGCAGTTCGGCGACGTACGCCTTGGCGACCTCGGGCGCCCGCTCGCCCACGCCGGTGATCGGCTTGGTGACGATCTCGATCAGCGGGATGCCCGCCCGGTTGTAGTCCAGCAGCGAGTGGGAGGCGCCGTGGATCCGGCCGGTGGCACCGCCGATGTGGGTGGACTTGCCGGTGTCCTCCTCCATGTGGGCCCGCTCGATCTCCACGCGGAAGACTTCGCCGTCCTCCAGCTGCACGTCGAGGTAGCCGTCGAAGGCGATGGGCTCGTCGTACTGGGAGGTCTGGAAGTTCTTCGGCATGTCCGGATAGAAGTAGTTCTTCCGGGCGAAGCGGCACCACTCGGCGATCCGGCAGTTCAGCGCGAGTCCGATGCGCACCGCGGACTCGACGCCGGTCGCGTTGACGACCGGCAGAGCACCGGGCAGCCCCAGGCAGGTGGGGCAGGTCTGGGTGTTGGCCTCCGCGCCCAGGGCGGTGGAGCACCCGCAGAACATCTTGGTCCTGGTGCCGAGCTCGACGTGGACCTCGAGCCCCATCACGGGGTCGAAGCCGGCCAGGGCGTCCTCGTACGACACCAGTTCTGTGACGGTCACGGAAATTCTTGCCTCTCAGTCGAGGACGTCGTCCACGACGTCTTCCAGGTCCAGCCGGCGCAGTTCTCGGACGAGCAGGGCGACACCGGTGACGATGCCGGCGGCGGACACCGCCACGTCCAGCATCTGGAGGGTGTCTCCCTCCGCCCGGGCCTGCCTGCCCCTCTTCACGGTACCCACGACGCCGAACAGGGAGGTGGCGATGGACACGTACATGCCGGTGCGGGAGTTCTTGAATCCCTTGGCCTTCTGCAGCTTTCCACTCACAGCGACGGAGCCTCCTCGAGCAACGGATGCCCCCAACGTGCCTGGTAGGCGGCCTCGACGGCGGCACCGACACGGTAGAGGCGGTCATCGGCCATGGCGGGCGCGACGATCTGCAGGCCCACCGGGAGCCCGTCCTCCGGCGCCAGGCCGCAGGGCAGCGACATGGCCGCGTTGCCGGCGAGGTTGGACGGGATGGTGCACAGGTCGGCGAGGTACATGGCCATCGGGTCGTCGGCGCGCTCGCCGATGGGGAAGGCGGTGGTCGGCGTGGTCGGCGAGACCAGCACGTCCACGCTCTCGTACGCCTTCTCGAAGTCCCGCGTGATGAGGGTGCGGACCTTCTGGGCGGAACCGTAGTAGGCGTCGTAGTAGCCGGAGCTGAGCGCGTAGGTGCCGAGCATGACGCGGCGCTTGACCTCGGGCCCGAACCCGGCCTCGCGGGTGAGCGCGGTGACGTCCTCCGCGGAGCGCGTCCCGTCGTCGCCGACGCGCAGGCCGTAGCGCATGGCGTCGAAGCGCGCGAGGTTGGACGAGCACTCGCTGGGGGCGATCAGGTAGTAGGCCGCCAGCGCCTTGGTGAAGGACGGGCAGGAGACCTCCACGACCTCGGCGCCCAGCTCGCGCAGCACCTCGACGGCCTCGTCGAAGCGCTGCATCACTCCGGCCTGGTAGCCCTCGCCCCGGAACTCCTTCACGACGCCGACCCGCAGGCCCTCGACGCTGCCGTTCCGTGCGGCGGCGACCACATCGGGCAGCGGCTGCTCGATGGAGGTGGAGTCGAGCGCGTCGTGGCCGCCGATCACACTGTGCAGCAGGGCGGCGTCCAGCACGGTGCGGGCGCAGGGACCGCCCTGGTCCAGCGAGGACGAGAAGGCGACCATGCCGTAGCGCGAAACACCGCCGTAGGTCGGCTTCACGCCGACCGTGCCGGTCACGGCGGCCGGCTGGCGGATGGACCCGCCGGTGTCGGTGCCGATCGCGAGAGGCGCCTGGTGGGAGGCCAGGGAGGCGGACGATCCGCCCCCGGAACCGCCCGGGATGCGGGTGAGGTCCCAGGGGTTGCGGGTCGGGCCGAAGGCACTGTTCTCGGTGGAGGACCCCATGGCGAACTCGTCCATGTTGGTCTTGCCGAGGATGACGACGTCCGCTTCCTTGAGCCGCCGGGTGACCGTGGCGTCGTAGGGCGGGATCCAGCCTTCGAGGATCTTGGATCCGACCGTGGTCGGAATGCCTTCGGTGGTGAAGATGTCCTTCAGCGCGAGAGGCACGCCCGCGAGCGGGCCGAGCTTCTCACCCCGTTCGCGCTTCGCGTCGACCGCGCGGGCCTGCGCGAGCGCGCCCTCCCGGTCGACGTGGAGGAAGGCGTGCACCTTCTCGTCCACGGCATCGATCCGGGCCAGGTGGGCCTCGGCTACCTGCACGGCGGTGACCTCGCCGGAGGCGATCTTCTCCGCGATCTCCGCGGCGGTCAGCTTGATCGGATCGCTCATGACTCAGTCCTCCCCCAGGATCCGGGGCACCTTGAAACGCTGCTGCTCCTGTGCCGGCGCGCCGGAGAGCGCCTGTTCGGGCGTCAGGCTCGGACGGACCTCGTCCGGGCGCATGACGTTGGTCAGCGGCAGCGGGTGGGAGGTCGGCGGTACGTCCTCGTCGGCGACATCGGAGACGGCGGCGACGGCGCCGATGATGTCGTCGAGCTGTCCGGCGAAGTGGTCGAGTTCTTCGTCCTGCAGCTCGAGGCGTGCCAGCCGGGCGAGGTGGGCGACCTCCTCGCGCGTGATGCCAGGCATGCGGATCCTCAAGGGTGAGATGCGTGTGGTCGGGCTCCGCCCAATCCTATGGCGCACCCGTACCGGGCTCCTAAACGGTTGCCGTCCGGCAGCGGCCGTCCGTCCGCAGCGGGCGCGGAGGACGGCTGCGCGCCCCTTCAGGTCACGGGCTGGTCGACCGGGCTCGGGGAGGCGGCGGGAGGGAGCGCCCGCTGCCGCGCGCCGTCCTCGCCGCGGGAGGCGAGCCAGGCCGTGGCCTCGTCGGCCGGCATGGCCGCCGCCACCAGCCACCCCTGCACCGCATCACAGGTGAGGTCGCGCAGCCGTTCCCAGGTCTCGTCGTCCTCCACGCCCTCCGCGACGACCTGGAGTCCCAGTGAGTGGGCCAGGTCGACGGTGCACCGCACGATCTCCGCGTCCTCGGCGTCGACGGCGAGCCGGGCCACGAAGGAACGGTCGATCTTGAGTTCGCTGACCGGCAGGCGGCGCAGGTGCACCAGCGACGAGTAGCCGGTGCCGAAGTCGTCCAGCGACATCCGCACACCGTGCCCCGCGAGCGCGGCCAGGGTGTCGGCGGCGCGCTGCGGCTCCTCCAGGAGCACGTGCTCGGTGATCTCCAACTGCAGGGCGTGCGGCGGCACACCGTGCCGGGCCAGCCTGGCGGCGACCGCCCCGGCGAACCCCGGTCCGGCCACGTCCCGCGGAGAGACGTTCACGGCCACCGGCACGGTGAGTCCCGCGCTCCGCCACCGCGCGACCTGCGCGAGGGCGACCTCCAGCACGTACTCGGTCAGCCGCGGCATGAGCCCCGAGGACTCCGCGATCGCTATGAACTCGTCGGGCGGGACGCGCCCCCGCTCCGGATGCACCCATCGCACCAGGGCCTCCAGTCCGCAGACGCGGCCGTCGAACCGCACCTTGGGCTGGTAGTGCAGCGCGACCTCGCCGTCGTCGAGCGCCCGGCGGAGATCGGCGAGGAGGCCGAGGCGGTCGGGCGTGTTGCCGTCCCGCGTCGCGTCGTAGACCTCCGCCCCCGACCGGTCCCGCTTGGCCTCGTACATGGCGACGTCCGCACGGCGCAGCAGCCCCTCCGCCTCGTGCGCGTGCTCGGGGAACACCGCGACGCCCGCACTCGCCTCCAGGGCGAGCGTGAGCCCGTCCAGGTCCAGTGGGGAGCCGAGCGCCGCGACCACGGTGCGGGCCACGCGCTGCGCGCTGGTGGTGGAGTCGACCTCGGGCAGCAGCACCGCGAACTCGTCGCCGCCCAGCCGTGCGGGCTCCGCTCCCGCGGGCAGCACGGTGCGGAGCCTGCCCGCGATGCGGAGCAGCAGCCGGTCGCCGGCCGGATGCCCGAGCGTGTCGTTGACGGAGCGGAATCGGTCGAGGTCGATGAGCAGCAGTGCTGAGCGGTTGCCGGTGCGGCGAGCCTCGCGGAGGGCCGCCCGCGTGCGTTCCATGAGCCGCTGCCTGTTGGGCAGCCCCGTGAGACTGTCGATGAGCTGTTCCTCCGCACGCGCACGGGCGATCCACAGCGTGGAGTCGAGGGCGATCAGCGGCACGGCGAACAGCGGGAGCACCAGTGGTGCGTGGACGGCGACGACGACGATCAGCGGGGAGATGCCGAGAAGCGCCACCGCCACGAGGCACTGACGGAGCAGGGCGGTCCGGTCGCAACCGGAGTCCGCGCCCTCCGGGCGCGCGAAGCAGCACCGCAGCAGCACCCGGCTCAGCAGCAGGTACGCGCAGGCCGCGGTGAGGAGTTCGGGAACGGCGTAGACGTCCCAGGCGGCCGGTGTCCAGGGCGACTCGACCGTGGGATACGGGCGGAACAGGCCGAGGAGGAGGGCCGCGCCGCCAAGGGCGAGAAGGTCCACGGCGCCGTGGACGAGTGCCGTGCGGAGACGGCGCCGCCGGGCCGCGCCCACCAGCACGACGACGGCGAGGGAGACGGCCGACGCGGGCACCCACCCGTGAAGCAGCAGGACCGCCAGCGCGACGGCGGCTCCGGAGCCGGTCCCTCCCCACCAGCGGTCCCGGCCCATGGCGACCAGGTGGATCACGACCAGGCCGGTGAGGGTGGCGAGGGACCACCCCACCGAGCCGCCGGGGAAGAGTGCGTGACCGTCGTGCAGCGTCCTGAGGACACCTGCGGCGAGAGCCCCGGCGGCGAGGCCGAGGACGGTCGGGGCGAAGCCCGGGCGGCCGAAGCGGAGGACCCGACGCAGCCGTGACGCAGCGTCGGCACCGCGGGATTCCAGCATGCCGTCCCTCTCACACAACCGTGGTGCCTGACGCGGCGGGCGACAGGCTCATTCCCCCACAGTAGGGCGGAGTTGACTGTGGGGGGCACCTATCGGCCGAGGGTGCGCCCCCTCGGCGGAGGGGCGGAACGGCCGCCGTTCTCGGCCGTTCGGGTTCCCGCGGGAAGGCGCCGAAAGAGCCCTCGGAGAGGAGCGGCAGCGGTCGCCACGACAGCTCCGCGGCAGGTGAACGGCCCGGTCGGCTGCCCTATTCGGGTGGCTGGAGCGCTGCTTCGCGCGCGGCGTCGGGGCCGCGCTCCAGGAGGACAGCGAAGCCGTTCTCGTCGAGAATCGGCACCTTCAACTGCACGGCCTTGTCGTATTTCGATCCGGGACTGTCACCCACTACGACGAATCCGGTCTTCTTCGAGACCGATCCGGTGACCTTGGCACCCTGGCGCTGCAGCGCCTCCTTGGCGCCGTCCCGCGTGTGGGAGGCGAGGGTGCCGGTCACCACCACGGTGACGCCTTCGAGCCCGCGCGAGGTCTCCTCCCCCTCGACCGGCTCCACCACCATGCGCACCCCGGCCGCCCGCCAGCGCTCGACGATTTCGCGGTGCCAGTCCTCGGCGAACCAGGCCTTCAGAGAGGCGGCGATGGTGGGCCCCACGCCCTCGGTGGCGGCCAGCTCCGCCTCGTCCGCCTCCATGATCCGGTCCAATGACCGGAACTCGCGGGCGAGCGCCTCGGCGGCGACCGGCCCGACATGCCGGATGGAGAGACCGGTGATCACGCGTGCCAGCGGACGGCGCTTCGCCTCCTCGATCCGCTCCAGCAGCGCGAGCGTGTTCTTCTTCGGCTCGCCCTTGCTGTTGGCGAAGAAGGTGACGACCTTCTCCAGGCCCGTCCCGGGATCGCGCTTGGGGAGGCCGGTGTCCTGATCCAGGACGTAGGACCGGATCGGCAGCAACTGCTCGACGCTCAGGTCGAACAGCCCCGACTCGTCCCGCAGGGGTGGTTCGGCCGGCTCCAGCGGCTGGGTGAGCGCGGTGGCCGCCACGTAGCCGAAGTGCTCGATGTCCAGGGCCTTGCGCCCTGCGAGGTAGTACACCCGCTCCCGGAGCTGCGCCGGGCAGAACCGCGCGTTGGGGCACCGCAGGTCGACATCGCCCTCCTTCATGGGCCGCAGCGCGGTTCCGCAGTCCGGGCACGCCGAGGGCATGACGAACTCGCGCTCGGTGCCGTCCCGGAGGTCGGCGACGGGGCCGAGGATCTCCGGAATCACGTCGCCCGCCTTGCGCAGCACGACCGTGTCGCCGAGGAGGACACCCTTGGCCTTCACCACCTCCTGGTTGTGGAGGGTGGCGAACTCGACCTCCGAACCCGCCACGGTGACCGGCTCCACCACGGCGTACGGCGTGACGCGGCCGGTGCGCCCCACCCCGACCCGGATGTCCACGAGCCGGGTGTTGACCTCCTCGGGCGGGAACTTCCAGGCGATGGCCCAGCGGGGAGCCCGCGAGGTGGAGCCGAGCCTGCCCTGGAGGGGGATCTCGTCCAGCTTCACGACCACGCCGTCGATCTCGTGCCCCACGGCGTGACGGCGTTCGCCGTACTCCTCGATGTAGCTCCGTACCCCGGCCGCTCCCGCCACCACACGGACGTGCTCGGAGACCGGCAGCCCCCAGGCACGCAGCCGGTCGTAGGCGTCCGACAGCCGTTCGGCACCGAAGCCCTCCGACGCACCCACTCCGTGCACGACCATCCTCAGCGGGCGGGACGCGGTGACCCGCGGGTCCTTCTGGCGCAGCGAGCCGGCCGCCGCGTTGCGCGGATTGGCGAACGGCTTGTCGCCCGCCTCGACCAGCCGCGCGTTGAGCTCCTCGAAGCCCTCCATGGGGAAGAACACCTCCCCCCTGACCTCGATCAGGGCGGGCACGTCCTCCCCGGCGAGCCGCTGCGGCACGTCCGCGACGGTGCGCACGTTGGGCGTGATGTCCTCACCGGTACGCCCGTCGCCGCGGGTCGCCGCGCGGGTGAGCCGGCCGTGCTCGTAGGTGAGGTTCACCGCGAGACCGTCGATCTTCAGCTCGCACAGGAAGTGGTACGGGAGACCGTCGAGCTCGCGCGCCAGCCTGTCGCTCCAGCCGCCGAGTTCCTCGTCGTCGAAGGCGTTGTCCAGGGAGAGCATGCGCTCCCGGTGGGCCACCTCGGCGAAGCCGGTCTCGTAACGGCCGGAGACCTGCTGCGTGGGCGACTGCGGGGTGCGGAGCGCCGGGTGCGCCTCCTCCAGCTCCTCGAGTTCCCGCAGGAGGCGGTCGAACTCGGCGTCGCTGACGACGGGAGCGTCCTTCACGTAGTAGCGGAAGCGGTGCTCCTCGACCTGATCGGCCAGCTGCCCGTGCCGCTCGCGTGCGTGCTCGGGGATCTGGTTCCGCCCTGCTGGTTCTTCGCCCGCCACCGTCTCTCGTCCTCCCGTACGTCCCGATGCCCCGTCACTCAGGGTTGTCCGCGAGCGAACCCGCGGCCCGGACGCAGTGCTCCAGTGCTGCCCGCGCGTACGCCGGGGAGGCGCCCGCGAGGCCGCACGACGGAGTGACCACCACCGCCTCGGTGAGGAGGGCGGGTGACAGTCCCAGCCTGCGCCACAGCGACCTGACACCCATGACGCTACCTGCCGGGTCGGACAATTCCGCGGCATCGGAGCCGTCACCGGGCACCATGCCGAAGAACAGCGCGGTGCCCGCCTCGGCCGCCTCACCGATCGCCTCGTCGACACTCTCCGTGTCCGTCCCGCCGGACGTGAGCCGGTCGTAGTCGAACGAGATCCCCGCGGCCCCGGCGCGGCGCAGCAGGGCGAACGGCACCTCCGCCGCGCACGCGTGCACCACCGTCTCCCCGTCGTGCATCCCGATCAGCTCGCGCAGCGTGCCCTCGGCCACCGTCCGGTCCACGGCCCGGTAGGTGCGGTAACCGCTGGCGGTCCGTACCCGTCCCCGCAGCACCGCGGCGAGCGCCGGCTCGTCCAGCTGCAGCACGATCCGGGCTCCCGGCACACGACGGCCGAGCTCGTCCAGGTGGGCGCGCAGCCCCTCGCCGAGCGAGGCCGCCAGATCACGGCAGGCGCCGGCGTCGGTCAGCATGGCTTCGCCGCCCCGCAGCTGCAGCGCGGACGCCAGCGTCCAGGGCCCGACGACGGACACCTTCAGCGCACCGGTGCGGCCCTGGGTGAACTCCTCCAGCGCGTCCAGGTCCTCGCGGAGCCAGGACCGCGCGCGGCGGGTGTCCCTGCCGGGACGGTCGGCCAGTCGCCAGCCGCTGGGCTCCAGCTGGGCGTACAGCTCGGCGAGCATACCGGCCGTCCGGCCCGTCATGTCGGCGCCCGGTCCGCGGGCGGGCAGCTCGGGGAGGAACGGCAGGCCCTCCAGAGTGCCGGTGACGGCCCTCACCGTCTCGCGCGCGTCCCCTCCCGGCATCGATCCGATGCCGGTCGCGGCGCCCGGTCCCCACACGTGCGCACTCATGCGGTCGGGCGCACGGTGAGGTCGGTGACCTCGCTGCCGTGCGGCAGGTCGAGAGCGGTGAGCACGGTCTCGGCGACGGCTCCGGGCGTGATCCAGCGCTCGGGGTCGTACTCCTTGCCCTCCTGCCGGTGCACCTTCTCCTGCATCGGCGTCGCGGTGCGCCCGGGGTAGACGGAGGTGACGCGGAGGCCGTGCTCCCCCTCCTCGCCGCGCAGCGCGTCGGCCAGAGCCTTCAGACCGTGCTTGCTCGCCGCGTAGGCGCTCCATTCGGGGTTGGCCCGCAGGCCGGCCCCGGAGTTGACGAACACCACGTGCCCCCGCGCCAGGCGGAGCTGCGGCAGCAGCAGCCGCGTCAGTTCGGCGGGTGCCACGAGGTTCGCCGCGAGCGTCGTGTTCCACGTCCTGATGCCGAGGTCGCCGACACGGCCGAGCTCGACGACTCCGGCGACGTGCTGCAACGAGTCGAGCCGTTCCGGGAGCTCCTGGTGGCTGAAGGCCCAGGACAGCCGCTCCGGCTCGGCGAGGTCGCCGACCAGGGTCCGCGCACCGGAGAACTCCGCGGCGAGCTCCTTCGCGCGTCCCGCGTCCCGCGCGAGGAGCCACAGCTGGTCGCCGCGGTCCTGCAGCCGCCGGGCGAGGGCCGCGCCGATGCCGGAGCCGGCTCCGGTGATCAGGTGGGTTGCAGGGCTGGAGGTTGTCGACATGCCGCCATGATCCCTCACGCACCGAGTGCGGCGACCGCCGCCTCGGCGTCCCGGGCGAAGGTCACCAGGCCGGGCAGCGGAACGGGCAGGAAGCCTTCGGCATCCATGCGTTCCATCTGCCGCCGCAGACCGTCGTAGAAGCCCGCCGTGTTGAGCACCACCACCGGCTTGCCGTGCATGCCGTGCTTCTTCAACTCGAGGATGTCGGTGGCCTCGTCCAGCGTCCCGGTGCCCCCGACCATGACCACCACCGCGTCCGCCCGCTCCAGCAGCACCGCCTTGCGCTCCGCGAGCGTCGACGCGACGATCATCTCGTGCGCCCCGGCCCGTGCCTTGTGGTGGAGGAACTCCACGGAGACGCCGACCAGCCGCCCTCCCGCGCCCTGCACGCCGTCCGCGACGACCTTCATGAGGCCCACGTCGCTGCCGCCCCACACCAGGGTGTGTCCGCGTTTCCCGATAAGCTCGGCGAACCGACGGGCCTCGGCCGTGTAGACCTCGGCGAGATCGGCCGCGGAGCAGAAGACGCAGATGTGCATCGGCGGCAGACCCTGCGGGGGCTTCAGGGGGGAGGAACTGTCCGTGGAGACCATGGACAGCAGCGTAGGCGCACCGGGCGGGGAGCGCCCCCACATGGTGGTGTGCGGCGACAACGCGCTGGCGCAGCGGATCACGAGAGAGCTCGCGGGCGTCTACGGGCAGCACGTCACGGTGGTGCTGCCCTCGCTGCGCGGCGGTGACCACGGCCCGCGGATCTCGGAGTTGATCGGCGCGCCGGGACTGTCCGTCTCCGCGGTGGAGGCCCGGGCCCCGGACGATGCGGCGCTGCGCCGGGCGGGGGTCGAGCACGCCGCGGCCCTGGCGCTGACCTCGGGCGACGACCAGCTCAACGTGCACGTCGCGCTGCGGGCACGTCGTCTGAATCCGAGACTGCGCCTGGTGATCCGGATGTTCAACCGGACGCTCGGCGGCTATCTGGAGAACCTGCTGGACCGCGCGGTCGAGGTGAACCGGCCGGACCTGGACCCGGCGTCGGTGGACGCCTCCACCACGGTGCTGTCCGATGCCGACACCGCGGCCCCGTCTCTCGTCGCCGCGGCGGTGGTGGGCAGCGACAAGATCGTGCACGCCGACGGCCTGCTGCTGCGGGCCAAGGAGCGGACGCTGGGGTCGGTCGGCGGCCGGGACCGCGGAGCCCGCAACCCGCTGTGCACGCTGGCCCTGCTGCCCGAGGCGCGGGACTCCGCCGACGCCCCGGAGGAGGCGGCGGAGGACGCGGCCGACGGTGTCGGGCCCGTGCTGCTCCCGGGCGACTCCGAACTGGAGGGACTCCCGTCGCGCCGCGGGGTGTTCGTGCTGGAGGCCATCACCCGCCGCGAGCGGCCCAATCCGACGACGGGACGGCTGCCCGCGTTACCGGCCCTCCGCCAGCTGGGCACGCTCTTCTCCCGCCGGTTGCGCATCGCGCTGGGCGCGATGGCCTTGATCGTCGCCTGCCTCGCGGCGCTGAACTGGCGCTCTGGAGGCGGCGGTCCGCTGCACGCCGCCTACCTGACCCTGCTCGACTTCCTGGCGATCAACGATCCCAATGTGGCCGCGCCGCCCGGCGACCAGATCCTGCAACTCCTCGCGAGCTTCACCGGTCTGATGATGCTTCCCCTGCTGCTGGCGGTGGTGCTGGAGAGCTACGGCGCCTTCCGCAGGGTGGCCACGCTGCGCTCGCCACCCCGCGGGCTGTCCGGCCACGTCGTGCTGCTGGGCCTGGGCAAGGTCGGCACACGGGTCCTCGACCGGCTACTGGAACTGGACATTCCGGTGGTCTGCATCGAGCGGGACCCGGAGGCCCGGGGCATCGCGCTGGCCCGCGCCCGCCGGGTGCCGACGCTGATCGCGGACGTCACCGAGGACGACGGGGTGCTGGAGGCGGCCCGCATCAAGCGGAGTCGGGCATTTCTGGCGCTCACCAGCGACGACGGCACCAATCTGGAGGCGGTGCTCTACGCGCGCCAGGTGAAGCCCGAACTGCGCGTCGCGCTGCGGCTGTTCGACGACGACTTCGCCTTCACCGTCAGCCGGACGCTGCGGGACACCTACCCCCTGGCCCAGACCCGCAGCAGGTCGGTGTCGGCCCTGGCGGCACCCGCCTTCGCCGGGGCGATGATGGGCCGCCAGGTGATGGGGGCGATCCCGGTCGGCCGCCGGGTGATGGTGTTCGCCGCGGTGGACGTGCGGGGCAACCCGTTGCTGGAGGGCCGCACCGTCGGCGAGGCGTTCGAACGCGGCGCGTGGCGGGTCGTCGCCCTGGACATCGCCGCGCCCGCCGAGCGCCGGGCCGACCTGGCAGGGGTGGGCGGGCCGGGTGGAGTGCCGTCGGTGGGGTGCGGCGACCCCGCACCCGCGGCCGGCGGCGAGCTGGCCTGGCGACTGCACCCCGGTCACATGCTGCAGCCGGACGACCGGGTGGTCGTGGCGGCTACCCGGCGCGGGTTGGGCTCGCTGCTGAGCGCTGGTCCCGCCCCGGACGGGGACGGCGGCCCCGCGATGCTGCCCCGTCAGGGAGGGGCCTGACGGCGGCGGGGGCCGGCACGCGGTGTCGCGCGCCGGCCCCCGCCCTCCGGCGGAAGGCGGTCAGCCGCCGTTGAACCGGAAGTGGAAGATGCCCCAGGTGACGTCCTGTTCCTGACCGCTGTGCACCCAGTTCGTGAGGCCCTTCTTCATGCGGGTCAGGTACTCGGCACTCACCTGCCCGCCGAGCCCCTGGGCCTCCTGCCGCTCGGTCTCCTCCAGGACCCGCCCGTAGTGGCGCACGAGCTGCTCGCGGTGTTCCTCGAACCCGTCGCCGCTCGCGGGCGAGAAGCCCAGCTTGGACAGCTCCCTCCGGTAGAACCCCGGGGACCCCATGGTCTCCAGGTGGATGCGGTCCAGCACCGGCTGCAGGCGCGCCTTGGGGACGCCGTCGGCCGACATGGGGTCGGTGAAGATCAGCTGTCCGCCGGGGCGCAGCACCCGCGCGGCCTCCTCCAGCACGCGGGTGCGGTTGCCGCTGTGCAGGAACGCGTCCTGCGACCACACCACGTCGACGCTGGAGTCCGGGTAGGGGAGGTCCTCGAACGAGCCGTCGACCACCTCGATGGAGTCGCTCAGCCCCCGCTCGGCGTTGAGCGCGCGGTGACGTTCGTTCTCGACCTCGCTGAGGTTGAGCGCCAGGACCCGGCAGCGGTGTGCGGTCGCGAGCTGCCGGGCGCTGCCGCCGTAGCCGGCGCCGAGGTCGAGGACGACCGACCCGGGGCTGAGCCCGAGCTTCCCGGCCATCCGCTCCACGGTCCGGCGGCTGGCGTCCGCGATCGGCTCGTCCGGGCGGTCGTAGAGACCGATGTGGATGTCCTCGCCACCCCACACCGCCGCGTAGAAGGCGTCGGCGTCGGCGGAGTTGTAGTAGCTGCGCGCGGTGGTCACCGCGGACGAGTAGCTGCCGCTGCGGTCCTCGGACGGCCGGTACTCCTTCTCGGCGACGTGCACGTAGAAGTCGGGCTCCTCCTCGCGGTAGGTGTGCTGGAAGTCGCCGTAGGTCTCGACGTGCTGGAAGCCCACCTCCGACATGAGCCGGCGGGTGTAGTCCTTCCGCAGCGGGAACATGTTGAGGTGGTAAACCGATTCGTCAGCGAAGGTGTACCGCATCCGGCACAGGCCGTCGTCGAGGTACTCGGGTTCCACCGCGACGTCGTCACCGCAGTAGTAGTACGTGTGCTTGCTGGAGTACCCGCGGTCCAGCATCGCGTCGTAGTTCCGCTGGTCGAGCACGAGGATGCCGTCGTGCTTCAGCATCGCGTAGAACTCGGCCAGCGCCTTCCGCCGGTCGCGTTCGGCGAAGAGGTGGGTGAACGAGTTGCCCAGACACACGATGGCGTCGTACTCACCGTGGACATCCCGGTTCAGCCACCGCCAGTCGGCCTGGACGACCCGGAGGATGTGGTTTCCGTAGCGGACTCCGTTGTCGAAGGCCTGGGCCAGCATCTCGGCGCTGCCGTCGGCACTGACCGTCTCGAACCCCGCATCGAGCAAGCGGACGGAGTGGAACCCCGTCCCCGTCGCCACGTCCAGGACGCTCTTGACTCCCCGCTTGCGCAGCAGGTCTACGAAGAAGTTTCCCTCGCTCCCCCTTCTCTTCTCCCAGTCGATCAGAGAGTCCCACTTCTCGACGAAACTGGGTATGTACTCCTCGGTGTAGTGCCCGGTTTCCCGGACGTCCACGGGGTTATCACCGAACTCCTGCACAGGGCGCGCTGAAATGACGAAACCTCCAGTGGTCGATGGCGGCGGGCGCACGCGCGGCCACCCTCGCTCTGGAGCAATGCGGGGAACCACGCTTGGAGCCCCGCAGGAAACCATGTCCAGGCCGCTCGTGTTCCATGCCTTCGATTCCAAGGTGTGTCACCCGGCTACTGCCGGGAACCCGGTACGCCGAGAGAAGGAACGGGGCATACCGAGAGAAAGTGAACCACCATGTCGTACGCACTGAAGAGTACGCTTCCGGAGGAAGACCTCAAGACCGTCGGAGGCGCTCTGCAGGGGGCGCTGACGGACCTCGTGGACCTCGCTCTCGTCGCGAAGCAGATCCACTGGAACGTGGTCGGACCGCGCTTCCGCTCCATCCACCTGCAGCTCGACGAGGTGGTGACCGACGCCCGCGAGTACTCGGACCAGGTCGCCGAGCGCGCCTCCGCGCTGGGTGTGGCACCGGACGGGCGCTCCGCAACGGTCGCGTCGGGCACCGCCATCGGCCCGGTGAAGGAGGGCTGGCAGCAGGACGTCGACGCGGTGCGGACCATGGCCGACGCCCTCTTCGCGGTGATCACCAAGTCGCGGGAGCGGATGACCGCCGTGGGGAAGGTGGATCCGGTCACGGAGGACATCTTCATCCAGATCACCGGCGACCTGGAGAAGCACCGCTGGATGTTCGAGGCGGAGAACCAGCGCTGAAGGAGTCGGTTCCCGTCGGGGCCGCACCGGGGTCCCGCACCCCGGCCGGCAGCGCGGGCGGTGCAGGACGGGACCGGTGACGGTGCGGCGTCCCGGGCCCGGGACGCCGCACCGTCACCGGTCCCAGACCAGAGCCTTCAGGTAGGAGCCGTCCAAGGTCACCTCGTCCTCGCCGAAGTGCGTCACCTGCACCTTCATGCGCCTCCCGGAGGCGACGTGCCCCGTGAGCGGGAAGGCGTAGAACGTCGATCCGGCACTGCCCACACCTTCGCCGATGGGGTGGTGGGTCACCGTGCGGCCGCCCTCGACCTCGACCAGGCGCGCCTGCAGCGTGGCACCGGGACTCAAGCCGTTGACACGGAGATAGGCCGTACCCGTGAACCTGCCGGGCCCCGTCACGAAGGTCTGCCCGGTGGCGGCGTGTTCGTCGAGCGGGTCCGCGAACTCGCGGTCCCAGGTCAGCGGCGTCCATGCGCCGGGCCTGAGCACCGGGCCCGCGGCGAGCCCGAGGGAGAGGTATTCCGGCACGTCGTCCTCCTGTGCGTCGCCCCGCGCGTACGCCAGTACACGCGCGACATCGAGAGCGCCCGGATCGCCGTGCAGGTTCTCCGGAACGTGGCTGTGGCCGAGCCATCCGTAGTAGGCGAGCCACTGGGAACCGGTCAGACGCACGCCGTTGGCGGCGCCGTAGGAGCCGGGATAGGCCTTCCAGGTCACGGTGGACCGCAGGGGCACGTCGTGCGCGTCGTGCGCCCAGCGGACGAACTCCGCGAGCGCGGCGAGCGCCCATTCCGGCGCCTCGGGCCAGTACAGGTAGTCGCGCCCGGCACGCAGGTCGCCCCAACTGCTGCGGCGGGCCGGATCGCAGGTCCCGACCAGCTCGACCTGCACGGCGTTGAGGGTGTTGGTCTCCACGCCGCCGGGCTGGTTCACCAGCGCGCGCGAGGAGGTGTCGAAGTCGAAGTGCTGGTACCACCGCAGCAGCCGACCGCCGAGGTCCGGGACCGCGGTGAAGTTGGGGGCCGACGCCCCTCCTCGATAGGAGGGCAGCGAGGTGCCCTCGGTGGTGTGGAGCACGCCCACGTTGGACTCCATGGCGTCACCGCCCCAGTCGTCCTGGTACCAGTGGGCCGTACTCGCTCCGGGATACTTCTGCGGCCCCGACCTCGTCATGCGCGCGCTCCGCTCTTCACGGCGATCCTCCCCGAATCGTTCCCCCATCGGAGCCGGTTCATGCGCGGAGCGTGTCCGCTCGTGCGCATACGGTGCACGTCGAGGGGCGGTGCGTGCCTTCACGTGCCGCACCCCGGACTCCGGCCTCCCGTGCACCTCGGGGCCTGCTCGTAGAATCGACGCATCATGGCTGACTCCGTCTACTTCGACCACGCCGCCACGACGCCGATGTATCCCGAGGCGGTGCGGACGATGACCGACCAGCTCACGTCGACCGGCAACGCCTCCTCGCTCCACCGCGCCGGACGGCAGGCCCGGCGCACCGTGGAGGAGGCGCGGGAGGCCGTCGCCGCCGCACTGGGCGCCCGCCCCAGCGAGGTGGTCTTCACCGCGGGCGGCACCGAGTCCGACAACCTCGCCGTCAAGGGCCTGTTCTGGTCGCGGCGGGCGGCGGACGCGGCACGCGTGCGGGTCCTCGCCGGCCCTGCGGAGCACCACGCGGTGCTGGATGCCGTGCACTGGCTCGCCGACCACGAGGGCGCCGTCGTGGAGTGGCTGCCCGTCGACTCCCTCGGCCGGGTACACCCCGACTCTCTTCGGGAAGCCCTGACACGCAATCCCTCCGACGTGGCCCTGGCGACGGTGATGTGGGCGAACAACGAGATCGGCACCCTGCAGCCGATCGGGGAACTTGCCGCCGTGGCAGCCGAATTCGACGTCCCGCTGCACTCCGACGCGGTGCAGGCGGTCGGCCAGGTTCCGGTGGACTTCGGCGCCTCGGGCCTCGCCGCCCTGACCATGACCGGCCACAAGATCGGCGGGCCGTACGGGGTGGGCGCACTGCTGCTGGGACGCGAGCACGCACCGGTGCCGCTGCTGCACGGCGGGGGCCAGGAGCGGGACGTGCGGTCCGGGACGCTCGACGTCCCCGCGATCGCGGCGCTCGCCACCGCCGCGGAATTGGCCACGGCCCACCGGGACGCCTTCGCGCGCGGCATCGGCGCGCTGCGCGACGCCCTGGTCGAGGCCGTACGGCAGGCGGTTCCGGACGCGGTGTTCAACGGCGACCCCGATCCTGCGGGACGGCTGCCGGCCAACGCCCACTTCTCGTTCCCCGGATGCGAGGGGGATTCGCTGCTGCTCCTCCTCGACGCCCAGGGCATCGCGTGTTCCACCGGGTCCGCCTGCACGGCGGGCATCGCGCAGCCCTCGCACGTACTGCTCGCGGCGGGGGCCGACCCGGAGCTGGCACGGGGAACGCTGCGCTTCTCGCTGGGCCACACCTCCTCCAAGGAGGACGTGGCCGCGCTCGCGGCGGCGATCGGCCCGGTGGTGGAGCGGGCCCGCGCGGCAGGACTCAGCTGAGCCGGGCGGTCCACGACGGCCGCTCCGCGGCTACCCGCGTCCGCGCACGCCGCCCTCCTCGCCCGCCTCGCGGACGAGCCGCAGGTACCGGTCCCAGTCCCAGCCGGGGCCCGGGTCGGTGTGGTCGCTGCCGGGCACTTCGTGGTGGGCGACGATGTGCTCCCGGTCCACGGGGATGCCGTACCGCGCGCAGACGCCCGCGGTGAGCCGCGCGGAGGAGCGGTACAGCGCTGCGGTGAAGTCCTCCGGCCGGTCGACGAACCCCTCGTGCTCGATGCCGATGCTGCGCCGGTTGTAGTCGAGGTTCCCCGCGTGATGGGCGACGTCGGCCTCCCGCACCATTTGCGCGACGTGGCCATCCTCGGCACGCACCACGTAGTGGGCCGACGCCCCGTGGGCCGGATCCCGGAACACCTGCAGCGCCACGGCGTAGCTGCCTTCCACGGTATGGATGACCACCCGGTCGATGCCGTGGTCGTAGGGGCGGTCGGCAGGGGCGAGGTTCTCCTGCGAGGCGCTGATCCACTCGGCCCCGGGGTGGTCCACGGCTCCGGGTTCCCGCTCCTGCTGCCGGCCCGGCAGCCGCCACCACAGGTGTTCCGCCTGATCGCGCGCGGCGTATCCGGCGCCGCCCAGCGACGCCAGCAGGGCTCCGAGCAGCAGGGTGCGCCTGCGGGGGCCGCCGGGGCGGCCTCTCCCGGCCCGGGTGGTTCTCTTGCGTTCGGCGGGCGCTGCGGCCCTGGTTCCTGTGGTCCGGCTCACGGCCGGAACAACGTGCGGGACGGCGGTCGCGGTTCCGGAGCCGGAGGCATTTCCGGGACCCGTACCCTGGAGGGGCTATGGCTGATTCCTCCACCGCCCCGCCCTCCACCCCGGCCGCTCCGCCGAGGCGGCTCCGTGTGCTCGCCGCCATGTCCGGAGGAGTGGACTCCGCAGTCGCCGCCGCCCGGGCCGTCGAGGCCGGGCACGAGGTCACCGGCGTGCACCTGGCCCTCTCCGCCAACCCGAAATCCTTCCGCACGGGCGCGCGCGGCTGCTGCACCCTGGAGGACTCGCGGGACGCGCGCCGCGCGGCCGACGTGATCGGCATCCCGTTCTACGTGTGGGACCTCGCCGAACGTTTCCGCGAGGACGTGGTGGAGGATTTCGTCGCCGAGTACGAGGCGGGACGCACCCCCAATCCCTGCCTGCGCTGCAACGAGAAGATCAAGTTCGCCGCACTGCTGGACAAGGCCCTCGCCCTGGGGTTCGACGCGGTCTGCACCGGCCACTATGCGACGGTCGTGGAGCGCGAGGACGGCAGCCGTGAGTTGCACCGCGCCGGCGACGAGGCCAAGGACCAGAGCTACGTGCTCGGTGTGCTCGACGAACGTCAGCTTGCGCACGCCCTGTTCCCGCTGGGCGAGACACGCGCCACCAAGGACGAGATCCGCGCGGAGGCCGAACGGCGCGATCTGGCGGTGGCACGGAAGCCGGACAGCCACGACATCTGCTTCATCGCCGACGGCGACACCCGCGGTTTCCTGGCGGACCGCCTGGGGCGCGCGGAGGGTGACATCGTCGACGAGTCCGGGGAGAAGCTCGGCACCCACGAGGGCGCGTACGGCTTCACCGTCGGTCAGCGGAAGGGCCTGCGCATCGGGCGGCCGGCCGCGGACGGCAAGCCGCGGTACGTGCTGGACATCTCGCCGGTGGACAACACGGTCACGGTCGGACCGCTCGCGTCGCTGGACGTCGCGGCGCTGACGGCCACCCGCCCCCGGTGGTGCGGCACGGCACCCCGCGGCTCCGGACGGTACACGGCACAGCTCCGGGCGCACGGCGGCGAGACCCCGGTGACGGCGGAGATCACCGGGGGAGAGCTGCGGGTGCGCTTCGACGAGCCGGTCCGCGGGGTGGCCCCGGGCCAGACCGTGGTGCTGTACGACGGGACGCGGGTCGTGGGTTCCGCGACGATCGACGTCACGGAACGCGCCGGGACCCCGGCCGCGGGCTGAACGGCTGTGCGAAGCCGCGGCATTACCCACCGGTAACATCATCGTGTACCGTGCGGGTCATGAGCGACGACGTGAGCGAGTTCGACCGGGACACGGCCGTACGGCGGCACGACACCGGTGTCCACCACGCCGACCTGTCCCCCGGCTGGGCCGTCGGAGACGCCCTCAACGGCGGTTACCTGCTGGCAGTGGCCGCCCGTGCGCTCGGCGAAACCCTGCCGCACCCGCATCCCTTCAGCGTCAGCGCCCACTACCTCACCGCCACCACGGCCGGGCCGGCGACCGTCCGCACCGGGACCGCGCGCACCGGCCGCACGCTGTCCACCGGCTCCGCGTCGCTCTTCCGGACCGGATCCGACGGCGAGGAGACCGAGCACCTCCGCGTGCTGGCGACGTACGGCGACCTCGGGAGCCTCACCGACGAGGTGCGCACCGCGGCGAAACCGCCCGCGATCCCGCCGTACGAGCACTGCGTGGGCACCGAGGACGCCCCGGCCGGTGCGCTGCCGGCGATCGCCGGGCGCCTGGACATGCGTCTCGACCCGGACACGGTCGGCTGGGCGGTGGGCGCACCATCCGGCAGGGGCGAGATGCGCGCCTGGTTCTCGCTGGCGGACGGCCGCGCACCGGACCCGCTGTCGCTGCTGCTGACCGTCGACGCACTGCCGCCCACCGCCTTCGACCTCGGCCTGGACGGCTGGGTGCCGACCGTCGAACTCACCGTCCACGTCCGGGCCCTGCCCGCCCCGGGGCCGCTGCGCGTTGCCCTCACCACGCGGAACCTGGCCGGCGGATTCCTCGAGGAGGACGCCGAGGTCTGGGACAGCGCGGACCGCCTCGTCGCACAGTCCCGCCAACTGGCCCGCGCGACCCGCGACCGAGGCGCCCGCACACCGGGCTGAGGGCCGCACACGGACACGGCGTCCTCCGGCCCGGGGACCCTCAGTCTCCGGCCCCCGCCGACACCGCCTCCTTCAGCAGCGCCACATAGCTCTCCGCCCACCGCTCGACGGTCCCGGGGTCGAACAGGTCCCGGGCGTACCGCAGCAGGCAGCGGATGCGGTCCGCCTCGGGCACCAGGATGAGGCACAACTCCGACCGCATGCCGTCGACCGCGACGTCGTGGACCTCGCTGTCCACCTCCGGGAGCACCAGTTCCGGAGCGGCCTGGTTCTGCATCACGATGAGCGCCTGCGGAAACCGCTCGCCCGGCGCGGTGCCGCGGGCCGCGAGATCCTCGACGAGCATCGCCATCGGGTAGTCCTGGTGCGACGCCGCGGCGAAGAACGTGCGGGCGGCGGCGTCGATCGCGGTACGGCAGTTCCCGCCGCCACTGCCCAGTCGCAACGGAACGTTGTTGGTGAACGGACCGACCACGTCCTCGTGCTCGCGCCGGACCCGGTTGGCGATGTTGCAGGCCACCACCACTTCCGCCTGCCCGGTCAGGCGGCACAGCAGACTTCCGTACACACCGAGCATGACCGTGAACACCGTGGTGCCACGGGCTCGCGCCAGCGCCTCCACGTCCGCGGCGAGCGCGGGCCCCACCTCGAACCCGAACCCGGCGCCACGGTTGCTGTGGCGTTCCGGGCGGGGACGGTCCGTCGGAAGGTTGAGGCGGAGCGGCGCGCCGTCGAGTGCCGTGCTCCAGTGGTCGCGCAGTTCCCGCAGCCTCGGCCCCGACAGGTGGGCGCGCTGCCAGCGTCCGATCTCCGGGTACGAGGCGGCCAGTGGCGCCAGGCCGGCCTCCGCCCCGGTCGGGATCCGCCCGGCCGGCAGCTCCCGGGCGGCCGCGAAGAACGCGGCCAGATCCCGCAGCAGAACGTCCAGACCCCAGCCGTCGATGACGATGTGGTGGACCACCAGGGCCAGCGTCCACGCCCGTTCGCCTCGGCGGAGCAGCGCAGCACGCCACAGCGGTGCCACGGACAGCTCGAAAGGTTCGTCGGTGTGCCGTACGAGCCACTCGGCCGCGGCCTCCTCGGTGGCCCCGACGGCCGAGGACAGGTCGGCCACGGGCAGCGACACCGGCCGGACGGGCAGCACCTCCTGCACCAGCTCCGGGCCGTACCGCACCAGACGGCTGCGGAGCGTGGCCTGCCGGGCGGTCAGAGCCGTGAAGGCGCGGGCGAGCACCTCCGGATCCAGAGGGCCGTCCAACTCGATGCGCTGCGCCACGTTGAGGCCGGCGGGAAGACGGCTCGCGCTGTGCTGCGCGTGCATCCGGCGCTGGAAGTAGGTCGCGGGACCGCTGCTCTCCACCTCCGGTCCACCGGCTCCGGAGGCGAGCCATTCCAGGAGTTCCGTCTTGTGCTCCCGGATCCGTTCGAGCAGGTCGTCGGTGACGGCTTCCGGCGGCGCGTCGTAGTGGAGAGCGTCGCCGTCGGCACGGACGCGCACGTCGCGCACCCGCAGCATCCCGACGAGTTCTGCCAGCCCGGGGTCGGCCGGAGGCACAGGGGCTGGGGCGAGGTGGCGGCCCGGCGCTCCCCCGGCGGTCACAGGGTGCCCCTGACGCGTTCGCCGCCGGCGTCGGACGCACCGGCGGAACCCGGGTCGCCGTCCGCGGAGACCCCCGGCGACGTCCCTCGGCCGTCCGGCGGGTCGGCCTCGCTGCCGTCACCGAGCCGCGCGGCGGTGCCCCGGACGGTCGGGGCTTCGAAGAACTCCAGCACCGATACCTCGGCGCCGAGTTCGGCACGCATCCGGTTCAACAGCCGTACGGCGTTGAGGGAGTGGCCTCCCAACTCGAAGAACGAGCGCGTCACGGAGACGCGCTCCAGGTCGAGTTCCCTCGCCCACAGGTCGTGCAGGTTCCGTTCGAGCGCGGTGGCAGGTGGCGCGTGTTGCGCGTCCGAGGAGAAGTCCGGCGCGGGCAGGCGCGAACGGTCCACCTTGCCGTTGGAGTTGAGCGGCAATTCGGGTAGGAAGACCCAGGCGCGGGGGATCAGGTAGTCGGGCAGGAGATCGGCCAGCCGATCGGTGAGGGCCTTCCGCGTCTCCGGCTCGTCCTCCTCCGACGGGCCGGTGGTGAGCACCGCGTACGCCGCCAGGTACGGCTGTTCGCCACGCTCGGTTCGGGCGACGACGGCCGCTTCCCGCACTCCCGGAAGTCCCGCCAGCACGCTCTCCACCTCGCCCGGCTCGACCCGGTGGCCCCGGATCTTGACCTGGTGGTCGGTACGCCCCAGGAACTCCAGGAGCCCGTCGTTCCGCCGCCGCACCAGGTCGCCGGTCCGGTACAACCGCCCCTCGAACCTGCCGCCCGGGTCCTCGACGAAGCGCTCCGCGGTGAGCTCCGGCCGCGCGACGTAGCCGGAGGCCAGGTGTGCCCCGCCCACGTACAGCTCACCGGGAACGCCGACCGGCACGGTACGCAGGTCGCTGTCCAGCACCAGCGCGCACGTACCGGCCACCGGCAGGCCGATCGGGGGATCCCCGGCCTCCTCGCCGGACGGGGCCACATCCGTCCAGGTGGACACGACGGTGTTCTCGGTCGGGCCGTAGATGTTGACGAGCCGGAAGGGCGCACCGCGCGGGGCGCGGCGGCGGAGCCGGTCGCCCCCGGTGATCACCAGGCGCAGCGGGGCATCGGCCGGCCAGTCCTCCTCCAGCAACTGCTCGGCGAGCGGAGTGGTGAAGAAGGCGCTGGTGATCCGCTCGGTGAACAGCCAGTCACGGAGCCCTTCGGGGGCGGCGCGCACCGCGTCGGGCACCGGGTGCAGGCTCGCCCCGGCGGTGAGGTGGGCCCAGAGTTCGAGTCCGGAGGCGTCGAACGCCGGGCTGGAGATCCAGCAGCCCCGGTCGGCGGACGTGGTGCCGAACTCCCGGTGGTGCCAGTCGGCCACGTTCGCCATGGCGCCGTGGCGGATGCCGACTCCCTTGGGGCGGCCGGTCGAACCGGAGGTGTAGAGGACGCACAGCAGATCGTCCGGTGCCGGATCGTGCACATCGGCGTCGAACTCCCCGGTGGCGGTTTCCCGTCCCTCGTCGGTCGCCCCGCAGGGTTCCGCGGCCGTGACGGTGAGGACGGGTATCGCGTCGGAGAGCGGGAGGTCCTCGTGCGCGTCCGCGGTCAGCAGCGCCACCGCACCGGCCTCGTCGAGCATGCGACGGTGCCGTTCCCGGGGATGGGTCGGGTCCAGCGGCAGGGCGACGGCACCCGTGCGCGCCACCGCGAGCAGAGACACGGCCAGTTCGGCACCGCGCGGCAGCAGGACACCGACGACGTCGCCGGCGGCGCATCCCTCCTCCCGGAGCCGGCGAGCCACCTGCGCCGACCGCTCCGCGAGCCTGCCGTAGGTCAGGCCGGCTGCGCCGCCGGCCACCGCGAGGGCGTCCGGCTGCGCCGCCGCCCGGCGCAGCACGCGCCGGTGGACCGGCTCCGCGGGCCGGTCACCCCGGTGCTCCCCGCCGTAGGCGGGGGTCGCCCCGGTGCGTGCCAGCAGACTGCGGTCCGCGGCCGTCGGCCCGGCGAGCGAGGACAGCGGCCGTTCCGGATCGGTCGCCGCACCGGCCAGAACCTGGGCGAAGCAGTCGAGGAACCGGCGAACCGTCGCCTCCTCAAACAAGTCCGTGCTGTACTCCGCGCGACAGCGCAGTCCGTCGTCCAGATCGGTCAGGAACAGGGTCAGGTCGAAGGGCGCCTTGCGGGTGCGGAGGTCCAGCGCCGTGGCGCGTACGCCGGGCAGTTCCGGCTGCAGCACGGGCTTCGTCTCGTACTCGAGGAAGACCTGCGCGAGAGGGGCACGCGAGGGGTCGCGCTGCGGGTTCACTGCCCGCACGATCTCCTCGAACGGGCAGTCCTGGTGCTCGTACGCGTCGAAGGCGGTCCTCCGCACCCGGTCAAGCGCCTGGACGAACGTGGGGTCTCCGCCCAGGTCGGTGCGGAGCGCCAGCGTGTTGACGAAGAAGCCGACGGAGTCCTCGGTGCCTGCCGGGCGATGGGCCACCGGCGTGCCGACCACAAGGTCGTCCTGCCCGGTGAAGGCCTGAACGGTGGCGTAGAAGGCCGTCAGCATCACCATGAAGGTCGTGGCGCGGCGGTCGCGCCCCAGGGCCCGTGCGGCACGCGTCGCTGCGGCGTCCAGGCGGAGGTGGACGGCGTCGCCACGTCCCGTGGGGGCCGGGGGACGCGGTTTGTCGGCGGGCAGTTCCAGGTACGGCGGCGCACCGGCCAGCCGTTCCCGCCAGTGGGCCAGGGCCCGCTGCCCGTCGGGGCCGGCCGCCGCCTCCTGCTCCCGCGCGGCGTGGTCCCCTCCGTCGGTGTGTTCGGGGAGCCGGTCGGGCCTGCCCTCCTGCGCGGCGGCGTACAGCTCACCCAGGTCGGCGGTCAGGATCTCGGCGGAGACGCTGTCGAAGACGATGTGGTGAACGGTGAGGAGCAGGACGTGCCGGTCCGGGGCGCAGCGCAGCAGACGGGTGCGCAGCAGCGGGCCACGTGCCAGGTCGAACGGCCGGGCGTACTCCTCGGCCACCGCGCGGTCGAGGGCCTCGGATTCCTCCTCTCCCCGGGCGTCGAGGAGTTCCGGGCCGTCGTGCGGCTGGTCCAGGACGATCCGGCGCGGTTCGCCGTCGACTTCGCGGAACACCGAGCGCAGCGCGGGGTGGCGTTCGACGGCGCGGCCCAGTGCCGTCCGCAGTGCCGCCACGTCCAGCGGTCCTTCCAGGCGCACCGCGGAGCACTCGTGGTACGCGGTCCGGCCGGGGTGCATGCGATCCAGGAACCACAGGCGCTGCTGGGCGAAGGTCAGGGCCCGGCCCGCGTCCCGCGGCACCTCGCCCGCCGGTCGCGGGGCCCGGGGCCGCGTCGGTTCCTGGTAGCGCCGTCGCAGGGCGTCGAGGTGCGGCAGGCTGTCGCGTGCCTGCCACGGGGTGACGCCGAAGTCGACGAAGTGGGCGATCTCGTCCGCACCCGCGGCGAGGACGGCGTCCAGGACGGGGGCGACGCTGTCGGGGGTGCCGATCAGGGCGCGGGACTCGCAGTACCGGTGGTAGGCGCGTTCGAGAAGGAACTCCATGTCCTCCTCCGGGGTGTTCTCGTAGTCGATCTCCATGCCGAGGCTGTTGCCGACCTGGCCGAAGAGGGACAGCGACGAGCGCATGTAGCGGCTGAAGGCGGGCAGCGCCTCGGCGCGGGCCCGGGCGGCGTCCTCGCCGAGGTAGCTGTGCAGCAGGACGACGACCCGTCCCGCAGCGGGGTCCAGCCCTGCCGCGGCGCGCTCCTGCCGGTACAGGGCGATGTTCCGTGCCAGGTCCTCGACGGACTGCGTCATCAGGTTGGTGACGACGCCCAGGTCGTTGCGGGCCGCCTGCCGGTAGCTGTCCGGGTTGCCGACGATCGCGGTGTAGAACGGCGGCATCTGCTGCACCGGGCGCGGGTACAGGCGCACCCCGACGTCGTCGCCGTGGCCGTTGCGGGAGGTGATCTCCTCGCCGCGCCACAGTCGCTGCACGGTCCGCAGGTGTTCGTACATGACGTCCTTGTGCCGCCCGTAGTTGTCGGGCTGGAGCACGAAGTCGTTGGCGTGCCAACCGCTGGCGCAGCCGATCCCGACGCGGCCGCCCGAGAGGTTGTCGATCACGGACCATTCCTCCGCCACGCGCACCGGGTGGTGCAGCGGCAGCACCACGCTGCCGGCGTTGATGCGGATCCGGCTGGTCTCGCGGGCGAGCGCCGCGCCCAGGACGGCCGGGTTGGGGAAGACGCCCCCGAAGGAGTGGAAGTGCCGTTCGGGCAGCCAGACCGCGTGGAAACCGTGGCTGTCGGCGAAACGCGCGCCGTCGAGCACGATGGCGTACTTGTCGTCGGTCTCGCTCTCCCTCGGGTAGTCGCCGAAGAAGTACAGGCTGAAGTCGGGCGTTCCGGCGGTTCCGGACGGTTCGGCGCCGGTGCGCGGGGCGGGCAGCACAGGGCCGGTGCCTGGGCGGCCCGGCTGCCGGCGCGGAGTCGCGGCCCGCGGCGCGACGGGGGACGCTCCCGGGTGGGGCACGGCGGCGTCGGGGACGGGCAGCGGCGGCGCGTGGGCGGGTATCGGCCGCGGACCGCCCGGAGGGGCGAGGAACCCGCCGCGGCGCATGTCCCACAGGGCGTTCCGCACGGCGTGCTCGACGCACTCCAGGTCGGCGTCGGTGTGGGCGGTGGAGAGGAAGAAGTTCCGCCATTCCCAGACGTACACGCCGCGCAGCAGCAGGTGGTGGAAGAAGAGTTCGAGGTTGCCGCGGTATTCGAAACGGAACAGCGATCCGAAGTGGGCGATGCGGACGGGGAATTCCTCGTCCTCGAAGAAGCGGTTCAACCGTCCGACGAAGGCCTCGGTGGTCGCGTTCAGGTTCTGCTGCAGTTGCGGCCCGGCCTGCCGGAGCCGGGTGAGGACGGCCTCGGCGGCGGTCATCGCGAGGGGGTGCTGGATGTAGGTGCCGCCGAAGAAGGTGGTGTCGCGCGGCGGGTAGCTGTCGTCGCCGTAGGACCAGTGGCCGCCGTCGATGCCGTCCATCAGGTCTGCGCGGCCGGCGACGGCACCGATGGGATAGCCGCCGCCCAGCACCTTGCCGTACGTGGCGAGGTCCGGGGTGACGCCGAACACGCCCTGTGCGCCCTGCTGGTGGGGACGGAAGCCGGTGAGCATCTCGTCGAACAGCAGCACGATGCCGTGGCGTTCGGTCAGTCCGCGCAGCGAGCGGAGGAAGTCCGCCGGCTGCAGACCGGGGTGGCGGCTCTGCACCGGCTCCACGAGCACGGCGGCGACCCGGTCGGCGATCGCCTCGATGGCCGTGAGCGATTCCGGCGCGCCGTAGTCCAGCACCACCAGGTCCTCGACCGCGTTGGCGGGGATGCCGGAGGAGGCCGGGACCGTCGTGCGGCGGCCGTCCTCCTCCACCGCCTGGCCGAGCACGTTGTCGGCGTGGCCGTGGTAGGAGCCGCGGAACATCACCACGGTGTCCCGTCCGACCGCGGCCCGTGCGAGCCGTATCGCCGCGGAGTTCGCCTCGGTACCGGAGTTGGCGAAGGCGACCCGGTCGAAGCCGGTGAGGTCGGCGAGGAGTTCCGCGGCACGGCCGGTCTCCTCGCTGCGGGGCCCGAGACGCATGCCCCGGGAGAGGTGCCGTCGCACCGCTTCGTCGAGGAAGTCCGGTTCGTGCCCGAAGAGCAGCACGCCGAAGCCCATGGTGATGTCGACGTAGGCGTTGCCGTCGACGTCCTCCAGGCGGGGACCGCGGGCGGAGCGCGCCGCCAGCGGGTACTGCATCTCCTTCGTGGCGCTGCGGAAGCCGACGACGGCACGGCTGTCGGCGAGCACCCGGCGGTGCCGCTGCGCGAGCTCCTTGGAGGTTGCGGTGCGTGCGGTGAGCTGCTGCGTCAGCGCGTCGACGTGCGCGCGCTGCTCGGTGGTCAGCCTCCCGGACGCCATGCCGGAGGTGCGGGGGACGGACACCCGGGGACCGTGCGCCGCCTCGGTCGGCGCCGGGCCGGCTTTCCCGGGGGCAGCGGTGGTTCCTGGGGCGGGAACGGCGGCCACGGGTGCGGCAGCGGCGGGGGCCTCCCGGTCGTGTGCGAGGGGTTCCGGGGCGGGCGGCGTTCCGGCGGGCGGCTCCGCGGGGCCGGTGGTGCTGCCCGAGAGCAGCCTGAGCTGGTCGTGCATCAGCCGGGAGAAGCCCGACATGAGGTCGAGTTGGCGTTCGACCAGCCGTCCTGCCTCGGACCCCGTCCCGCCGGCGGCCGGGGCGGGGGCCGCGGAGGAGGGCGGCAGGGAAGGGGCAGGGGCGGCCGGGGCGGGTGTGGGACGGGCCGGCTCCGGGAGGGCGGTTCCCTCTCCCGCGGCGGACGATGCGGGCACGGCGGCGGACGGTGCGGCTGTCCGCTCGACGGGTGCGGGCGCCGTCACGGCCGGTTCGGGCGCGGCCGGTTCGGGCGCGGCTGCGAGGCGGCGTGTCCGCTCGGGATCACCGCGCTCGGCGAGGACGTCGGCGAGACGCGCGGAGGTGTCCGCCTCCTCGAACAGCTCCCGCATGGCGATCCGGACGCCGAAGGTCTTCTCCAGCCGCCGGATCATGTTGATCAGGAGCAGCGAGTCGGCGCCCAGGTCGAAGAAGGCGGCGTCCGCGGGCACGTCGTCGGGAGTCAGGGACAGTTGGTCCGCCACGAGTTCGCGGACCTCCGTCAGGATTCCGTCGCGCACACCGTCCTTCGCAAGGCGTTCCGTTCCCGGGCCGGTGCCGGTTCCGGGGGTGTCGCCCGGTGCTGCTGCGGCCGGGCGCGTGTCGTGGGTCATGGCGGTGCCTCCGTCCGGAGCGTGCGGTGCTCCGGCGCTGATCCAGTGGGAGGTTCGGTCGAGAGGGTGGGTGGGGAGCGGGATGTGGCGGCCCCGGCCGTCGGGCAGTTCCAGGCCCTTCCAGTCCACGGCGACGCCGCGGCAGTGGAGTTCGGCGACGGCCCGTGCCAGTCCGCTCGGCCCGGGCTCGCCCTGCGGCTGCGAGGCGATCCAGGTGGAGGCCGGCGCGTTGCGCCGCCCTGCCGCGGTGAGCGTGGCGTCCGCGCCGGCCTCCAGACAGAGAGCGGCGCCCTCCTGCTCGAGTCGCGCGACGACGGCGGCCCAGTCGACGGTCCCGCGCGCCTGCCGGAGGAAGTGGGCGGCATCCGGGGTGTGCCCGGCCGGGAGCAGCGCCCCGCCCGCATTGACGACCACGGGTGCCGTCAGCGGGCGCAGGTCCAGTCGCGCGAGGTGGTGGCCGAACTCCTCCAACGCGGGTTCCACGAGAGCACAGTGGAAGGCCCGGTCCCCGGGGAGCGCACGCGCCGCGTGGCCGGCGGACTCCAGTCGGCGGGTGGCCTCCGCCACCGCGGCCGCCGGTCCCGCCAGCACGTGGTTCCCAGGGGCGTTCACCACCGCGAGCTCCACCTCCGGCAGGTCCGCGACGGCCTCGGTCACTGCGGTGCGGTCGGCCGCCACTGCGGCCATGGCGCCCGGTGGGCAGAGTCGTTGCATCAGCCGGCCCCGCACCGCGGTGATGTACAGGCCGTCGGCCGTGGACAGCGCGCCCGCGGCGCACAGGGCGGCGTACTCGCCGAGGCTGTGTCCGGCGAACAGCTGCGGGCGCACGCCCCAGGACTCCCACAGGCGCCGGAGCGCCATGTGAAAGGAGAACAGGGCGGGTTGGGTCACGTCGGTCGTCCAGGAGTCGCCGTGTCCCGGCTGGTCCTCGGCGAGGAGCAGGTCCGTCAGGCTGCTGCCCCAGGAATCGCGGTGGAGCCGCTCGCAGTCGTCGACGGTCCGCCGGAAGACGTCGAAGCGCCGGTAGAGCTCGCGTGCCATACCGTGCCGTTGGGTCCCCTGCCCCGAGAAGACCATGGCGACGGGGACGTCCGCATTCCGCGGAGCGCGGCCGCCGACCCAGGGGGCGCGCGGCGGAGGTGGCGAGTCCGTACCGGCGTCGAGAAAGGCGTCGAGTGCCGCAGCGATCCCGGTGGCCCCGTGGCCGAGAAGCGTCAGGCGGTGCTCGTGGTGCGGGCGGCGGAGCGCTGCGGTGGCGTACGCGTCGGACATGCGCGGCGGGTCGGTGCGGAGCAGTTCCCGGTAGGCGCCGGCGAGGCGCACCAGGGCCTCGGGGGTGCGGGCGGAGAGCGGCAGGAGGCCGGGCCCGTCCGCCGCGGGCCCCTGCGCGGGCGTCTCCGGCACCGCAGGGGCCTCCTCCAGCACGAGGTGCGCGTTGGTGCCGCCCACTCCGAGTGCGCTGACGCCGGCCCGGCGCGGCGTGTCGCCCCGCGGCCAGGCGCTCGCGGAGTCCGGGAGGCGGAAGGGGCTGTTCTCCAGGGCCAGAGCGGGGTTCGGGCGGGTGAAGTTCGCCAGCGGCGGTATCCGCCCGTGCCGCAGGGCCAGCACGGCCTTGATGAGGCCCGCCATGCCCGCGGCGGAGTCGAGGTGACCGATGGTGGCCTTGGCCGAGCCGAGCGCGCAGAACCCTTCCCGGTCGGTGGTCTCCCGGAAGGCCTCCGTGAGCGCCTGGAACTCGATGGGGTCGCCGAGTTCGGTGCCGGTGCCGTGCGTCTCGACGTAGCCGACGGTGTCGGCGCTCACCCCGGCGTTCCGCAGGGCGCGACGCACGACCCGGCGCTGCCCGGACACGCTCGGGGCGGTGAAGCCCACCTTTCCGGCGCCGTCGTTGTTGACCGCGGAGCCCAGGATCACGGCATGGACGGTGTCCTGGTCGGCGAGTGCCCGGTCGAGGCGCTTGAGGACGACGGCGGCCACGCCGTTGCCTCCCACCGTTCCGTCGGCCGCGGCGTCGAAGGCGCGGCAGGCACCCGTGCGGGAGAGGATGGAGCCGGGGACGTGGCGGTATCCGGCGTGCTGCGGGACGTGGACCGCGGCCGCACCCGCGAGGGCGAGGTCGGCGTCGCCGGTGAGCAGCGCCTGTGCGGCGAGGTGGACGGCGACGAGTGAACTGGAGCAGGCGGTCTGCACACCGACGGCCGGGCCCTGCAGGCCGAGGCGGTGGGCCACTCTGGTCGCAGCGAAGTCGGGCTGGTTGCCGATCGCCAACTGGAGTGCCGTCACCGGGTCCTGGACGTCCTGCGTCGGGGTGAGGTTGTTCAGCAGATAGGTCTGCAGGGCATGCAGGTTCATACCGGTGCCGGCGAACACCCCGACCCGGGTGTCCCCGGGCGGACCGGCGTAGCCGCTTCCTTCGAGCGCCTCGTGGCACACCTCCAGCAGCAGTCGCTGCTGGGGTTCCATGAGGGACGCCTCCCGGGCGCTGATGCCGAAGAAGGAGGCGTCGAACAGGTCGGCGCCGTCCAGCGTGCCGCCCACGAGCACGCGGTCGCCGCGGGCCCGTTCCTCCTCGGTCACCCCGGCGGCGGCAGCCTCGTCGGCGGTGAACCGGCGCAGTGCCGTCTCTCCCGACAGGACGAGGCGCCAGTACGCGTCGAGATCGGGCGCGCCGGGAAAGCGTCCGGCCATGCCGACCACGGCGATGCGCCGATCGGCGGCCGCGCCGTCGTCGGCGTCCGGGGCCGCGGCCCCGGGACGCTCCTGCCGGGTGAGGTGGTCGACGAGGTCGGCCACGGTCGGGTACTCGAAGAGGAGGGTGCGGGGCAGTTCGCGCCCGACCTCCCGCTCCAGCGCCCCGTGCGCACGCATCAGGTGGAGGGAGCCGAGCCCGGCCTCGTGGAAGGGACGGTGCTCCTCGATCTGCTCGCCGGCGGCCTCGGACAGCGCCCGCAGGACCAGTTCCCTCGTACGGCTCCGGCCGCCGGAGGGGGACCGTGCTCCCCGGGCGGCCGCTGCGGCCGGGGGCGCGTCGGCCGGTGCGGGATGCGGGTCCGGGACGGTTTCCACGGCCACCTGCCGACCGTGCAGGTCCCGCAGTTCGGGCAGCGGTCCGCGGGGGCTGCCGACGGCCCGGAGACGCTCGAGTGCGGTCGGGCGGGCGTGGCGGACCAGGCCGCGCAGGGCCGGGGACGTGTCGTCCAGTCCGACGAACCAGCAGCCGGGCCCACGGGCGAGTACCGCTGCTGCCAGCCGACGTCCCTCGTCGGGAGTCAGGGCCAGCAGGCCGCGGCGGATCGCCGGAGCCTCGTTGGCCTCGCCGCGGTTCATGCCCGTCCTGCTCCACAGCCCCCACACCAGGCACTGACCGGGCACGCCGAGGGTCTCCAGGTAGGTGGTGAACGCCTCCAGGAACCGGTTGGCCGCCATGTAGGAGGCCGAGCGTGCGGCGGGGGTGACGGTCAGCAGGGAGGAGAAGGAGACGAACCGGGCTCCGGGGCGCGCCGTCACGGTCGCCGCCAGGTTGACCGCGCCCGTCGTCTTGGCAGCGAGTGCGGCCCGCCAGTGTGCGGGCTCCTCGTCGGCGAGCATCAGCGAGTCGTAGGTCCCGGCGAGGTGCAGCGCGCCGTCGAGCACTCGGCCCCAGCGTGCCTCGGCGGACGCCACGGCGTCCGCGACCGCGGCGGCGTCGGTGACGTCGACGGCGGCGTAGGCGACGTCGCCGCCGAGGTGCCGCAGCCGCGCCAGCGAACGGGCCGCATCGGTCGCGGTGTCCTCCGCCACGGGGGTGCGTCCGAGGAGGAGCAGGTGCAGCCGGTGGCGGCGGAGCAGCTCGGAGAGCACCTCGATGCCGACGCCGCCGAGTCCGCCCGTCACGACCAGGCAGGAGCCGTCGGAGAAGGGAGCGGGCGGCTCCTGCCCGACAGGGCCGGGCACCGGGTCGGTCCTGATCCACCGGCGGCGGTGGAGCCTCCCGGCCCGGACCGCCGTCTCGTCGAGCGGCGTTCCCTCGGCCGTGCGGGGGAACCGGCCCAGGACCTCCGCGAGTTCCCGGGCGTCCGCAACCTCGTCCACGCCTTCGAGGTCCACGTGGTGCACGGCGGCCTCGGGCCACTCCACGGCGAGTCCGGCGGCAACCCCGGGGACGGCGGCACCGGTGTACCCGACGGGTTCGTGCCCGGTGACGCGGTGCAGTCCGCGACTGACCGTCACCACACGAGGGGCGCTGCTCCCGGGCGCCTGCGCGCGGAACCCCTGTGCGGCGAGGACGAGCGACAGCCCCGCCGCGCCGACCAGGTCCCGCCCTCCCCCGGTGTGCTCGTCCGGTCCGACGGGCCGGGCGTAGCCGGTCAGGTGGAGCAGTCCCCCGAGGACGAGGCCCTCCTCTGCCAGGTCCCGCCACAGGGCCTTCCACTGGGCGGGGTCGGTGAGGTCCAGCGTGTACCGCCCCGGACCGGTGCGCGCGTACCGCGTGCCGGGGGTGGCGACCGGGGCGTCCGCGAAGCCGGCACCGGGCGCGGTGAGCGCGGCTGCGAGACCGTCCTCGTCCGCGACGACCAGCGTGGTGGCGGGTTCCGGACGCGCCGTCGCGGCCGGGGACGGGGGCAGCGGTTCCCAGACCACGCGGTGCACGGCGTCGGGCACGGACCGGTCGTCGTCCTCGGCGCCCGTTTCCGGGGAGAGCTGCCGGCGCCCGGCGGCGGGCACCAGCGTGTCGAAATCTCCCTGCAGGAACCGTCGGCGCAGCTCGGTCCGCTGGATCTTGCCGCTCGTGGTCCTGGGGAAGTCCGCGCCCGGAAGCGGCACCGCGAGGACTCCGGTGAGCTGGAAGCGTCCGGCCAGTGCAGCCTGCACGTTCCGCACGCACGCACCGGCCTCGTCGGCCGCGTCCCGGTCGGGAACGAAGAAGACCACCAACCGCTCGCTGCCCGATGCGGGATCGGGCACGCCGCAGGCGCCCACGGATCCGGCCGTCACCCCGTCCACGGCGCCGACCACGTCCTCCAGCTCGTGGCAGAAGTAGTGGCTTCCGTTGATGATGATGACTTCCTTGCGCCGCCCCGTGACGGTCAGTTCACCGTCCTTGAGGAACGCGAGGTCGCCGGTGTCGAACCAGCCCTCGCCGCGGAAGGCCTCCTCGTTCGCTCCGGGGTTGTCCAGGTAGCCCGGCGTGACCCTTCCGGAGCGGACCTGGAGTCTTCCGATGCGCCCCTCGGGCAGCGTCCGGTCCGCGTCGTCGCAGATGCGGAAGCTCGCTCCGGCCGTCGGCGGTCCCATGCTGAGGAAGGTTGTGCACGCGTGTTCCGGGACGTCCCGGTCCACCCATGCGAGTTCGCCCCGGAGCGAGGACTTCCGCACCCGGTGCACGGTGCCGGGGGCCCCGAACCGCTTGTAGCTGATGGCGGTGCAGGTCTCCGCCATGCCCCAGGCGAGCAGCACGCTGTCCCCGGCGAGTCCGAACGGCCGCGTGGCGTCGAGGAACGCGCGCATCACGGGGAGCGTGCACTGCTCCCCCGCGTTGATCAGCGACCGGACGGAGGAGAGGTCCCAGGACCTGTGCCGCTCGCGCCGGAGCGCCTCGGCGACGAGCTTGAAGCCGAAGTTCGGTGACCAGCTGTGTGCCGCGCCGTGCTCCTCCAGCAGGTCGAGCCAGAGCAGCGGGTCCGCCAGCACGGCCTCGGTGGGGGTGTGCACGGCCGGACATCCCAGCACGGTGTCCCGCAGATGGAACATCAGCAGACCGGCCACGTGGTCGAGGGGGAGCCAGTTGACGGTGGTGTGGTGGGGTTCGATGCCCTGGAGCCGCGCTCCGGCGACGTACTGCATCACGCCCCGGTGCGTGATGCGGATGGCCTTCGACCGTCCGGTGCTGCCCGAGGAGAGCTGGAGGAGCGCGGTCTCGTCGGGGTCGGGAGCGTGCAGGTCCTCGGCCTCGACCGCGGCGGCCAGCCGGGCGGCGTCCAGCACCCGCAGGCCGGGCATGGGGTAGAGGTCCTGCATCGACCGGACGCCCTCGACGGCCGGGCCGGAGCAGATCACCGGCGGCTCCCGCAGCGTCTGCCAAGCGTGGTGCAGCTTGTCGAGCACCGCGCCGCGGCTCGCGTAGCCGGGCGGGCGGGCCACGGTGACGGGCACGATACCGCCGAGGAAGCAGGCCCAGAGGGCCGGGAAGTACGCCTCGAGAGAGGGGAGCTGGAGGATGACGCGGTCCCCTGCCCGCAGTCCTGCCGCACGGAGACCGCCGAGTGTCCGCCGGGCCCGCGCGAGCAGCTCAGGGTAGGCGAGGGAGACGGTCCGGTCCCGTTCGCGGAGGTGCAGGCCGGACTCCGGGCGGTCCGCGGCGGTCCGCACCAGCGCTTCGGGGAGCGTGTGCGGGGCTCCGGGAGGAAGCACGAGCTCCGGGCCGGTGCTCACCGCGGGCGTCGGGGCACCCGCAGCGCCGGCGCTTCCGGTGGCTCCGGTGGCTCCGGCGTCCTCGGTCCCGCCGGACGGCGTACCGTTCCGGGCGGTGCTGCCCGCGACCGCGGGGTCGGCCTCCGGGAGCGTCACCCGCCGCCTTTCCGGGGCCGCGGGCGCCCGGACGACGTCGACGCCCGCGGCCCGGCATTCCGTGCGGTAGCGGGCGAGCAGCGCCTCCGGCACGACCGGCACCTCTGCGAGCGCGACCCGGTCGGGTGTGCCGTCGGGCAGCAGCGGGACCCCGTCCACCAGTACCGGTGTGACGCGGAGGCCGTGTTGGAGGGCGGCCGCGGCGATCCGGCGGTGCAGAAGGGCGAAGTCGGCACGGCCGTCCGGCACGACGTACGCGAGGACTTGGTCCTCGTGCGGGAGCAGCGCGCAGTCCAGGACGTTCCGGAGCCCGTGCAGGCGTGACCGCAGCCGGGTCAGTGCGTCGTTGTCCATCGTGTCCGTTCCGGGAGTGGTGGCGTGAGGGCGGTGGGCGGTTCAGGTGGCGGGGGTCCTGCCGCCTGCGGCACGTTGCGGCCGCGCCGTGTCCTCCGGGGCGTCCGGGGCGTCCGGGGCGTCCGGGGCGTCCGCACCGGACGTGAGGGAGGGCACCGTGGTGAGCAGCAGCAGGAGGAGGAGCGCGAGCGCGATCGCGGTCCCGTGTGCGGCGGCGACCACCGTGAACGGCGCGAACCGGTCCAGCAGCGAGGCGCACAGCACGGTCCCGGTGCCGAGCGCCGCGGTCTCCGCCATGGCGGCGAAGCCGAGCGCCCGGCCGCGTTCCCACTCCGGAAGGGCCTGGAGACGGGAGTGGTAGACGATCTCGGTGAAGCCGTCGGCCAGTCCGGCGGCAGCCGCGACGGGTAGGAGCGCGAGGAGCGGGAGATCGGCGAACGCGAGAATGAAGAAGGCGGACATCAGGCAGGTCCCGATCGCGAAGGCGCGTTCCCCGCCGGGCCTGCTTCCGGACGGGCCGTCACCAGCCCAGCGGGCCACCGCCGGTACCCGGGAGACGAGTTGGTGGGCCAGTAGGGCCCCCACGGCCCACACCGCGTAGAACCGGCCGACGAAGGCGGCCGGGTCGCCGGGGGCGATCTGCTCCGCGTACACCGGCAGGCCGACCTGGTGGGAGGCCGATCCCATGTTGTCCACGGCCCGCACGGTGATCAGGCAGAGCACCACGGGCGCGTACCGCCACACCGCGATCGGGATCGGCCGGGACGGTTCGCCGGGGTGGTCCGGCTTCTCGGGCGCCTCGTCGGGCCGGTCCGGAGCACCGGCCGCGGCGCGCCCTCGCGGGGCTCTCCGGGTGCCGGGGGGTGCGGTGGTGCCGGACGCGGCCAGAACGATCAGGGCGGCGGCGGACACCAGGAAGGTGGCGGCGTCCACCAGGAAGGCGGCCGTGTACCCGGCTTCGGCGACGACCAGGCCCGCGGAGGCGAACCCGAGCACCATCGCCAGGGAACGGCCGGTCACCAGGAGGCCGTTGGCCCGTACGCGCAGGTCCTGGCCGACGAGGTCGGGCACGCTGCTGCGGCGGGCGACGCCCGTCATGGTGGAGCAGCCGCCCATCACCACGGCGAGGACGTACAGCAGGACGGAGCGGGCCGGATGCGGCGCCGCGAGGAAGCCGAGGAGCGCGAGGGCCTGGCACAGGTCGCCGGCGATCATCAGGCGTATGCGGTCGAACCGCGTCACCAGGCGCCCCGAGACGAAGCCGGAGAGGAAGGAGGAGGCGATCCGCAGCAGGAGGAAGAGCCCGACGGACAACGCCGTGCCGGTCGTCTGCAGGACGTACAGGTTGAGGGCGACCAGGTTCAGATAGGTGCCGTAGGAGGAGACCGCGTTCCCCACGACGAGTACGTGGAACGGCAGCCCCGTTCCGTTCGGCGCTCGGTGCCGTAAGCCGTACATGCCCACCCCCCTCGGCCGTCCGTTCAGTCGTCTCTGTCCGCCGGTCGGGTTTCCGCGGCCTCGTCCGGCCCGGTGGTCCCGTCCGTCTTCCCGTTCTTCTCGGACTCCTCGACGTCTGCGGCCTCTTCGGCCTCTCCGGAGTCCTGCTGCGCCTGTGCCTGCGCCTGCTCCACGGCCTCCTGGCTGGCCGTGCTCGCGGCCGTCCGGTCGGCCGCCTCGGAGAGGGCCTGGTCCGCGGCCTTCTCCGCAGCGGTCAGCAGGACGGTGTCCTCGGGCCGCTGGTCCTCGAAGTTGTCCGGGTGGTGGCAGGCCACCTGATGTCCGGACTTGAGAGCCACCAGAGCGGGTTCCTCGACCTTGCAGACCTGCGTCGCCTTCCAGCAGCGCGTGTGGAACCGGCAGCCGGTCGGCGGCTTGATCGGCGAGGGGACGTCGCCCTCCAGCAGGATCCGCTCGGCACCCCGCCGGTTGCGCCCCCGCGGGTCCGGAACCGGCACGGCGGACAGCAGAGCACGGGTGTACGGGTGCATCGGTGCGCTGTAGAGCGACTTGCGGTCCGTCAGCTCGACGATCTTCCCGAGGTACATCACGGCGATGCGGTCCGAGACGTGACGGATCACCGACAGGTCGTGGGCGATGATGACGTACGTCAGGCCCAGTTCGTCCTGCAGGTCGTCCAGCAGGTTCACCACCTGCGCCTGGATGGACACGTCCAGGGCGGAGACCGGTTCGTCCGCGACGACCAGCTTCGGGTTGAGCGCCAGGGCGCGGGCGATGCCGATGCGCTGCCGCTGGCCCCCGGAGAACTCGTGCGGGTACCGGTTGTAGTGCTCCGGGTTGAGGCCGACGACGCTCAGGAGCCGCTGCACCTCCGCCTTGAGCCCGCCCTTCGGGGTGACGCCCTGGAGCCGGAACGGCGCGCTGACGATGGCGCCCACCGTGTGGCGCGGGTTCAGCGAGGAGTACGGGTCCTGGAAGATCATCTGCACGTCGCGGCGCAGCGGACGCATCTTGGCGCTGCCCAGGTGCGTGATGTCCTGGCCTTCGAACTCGACCGTTCCGCCGGAGGGTTCGAGCAGCCGGGTGATCAGCCGGCCCATGGTCGACTTGCCGCAGCCGGATTCGCCCACGACGCCAAGGGTCTCCCCGGAGCGCACGTCGAAGTCGATGCCGTCGACCGCCTTGACGGCGCCGACCTGCCTCTTGAGGATCCCCTTGGTGATCGGGAAGTGCTTCTTGAGGCCGGAGACCCGCAGCAGCGTCTCGCCGGGGGCGGGGTCCGCCTTGGTGAGGACGGTGCCCTCCGCCGCGGGCTCCTTCGCCTCCGCCTGCTCGGAAGTCGTCATCTGCTCGTCCTCACTCACAGGTTCGGCGCAATCTCTTCGTTCCAGATGCGTTCCCGGTCCTCCCGTGCCATGTGGCAGGCGGACCAGTGGCCGGCCTCGGTCTCGCGCAGCTCGGGGCGCTGGGTGCGGGTGAGGTTGTCCTTGGGAACGTCCGCGTACGGGCAGCGCGGGTGGAAGGCACAGCCGTCGGGGATGTTGATCAGGCTGGGCGGCGAGCCCTTCACCGGCCGGAGCCGGTCGGTCTCGTCCCGGTCGATCCGGGGCATCGAGCCCAGCAGGCCCCAGGTGTAGGGGTGCTGCGGCTCGTAGAAGACCTTGTCGGCGGTGCCGCGCTCGACGCACCTGCCGCCGTACATCACCAGGATGTCGTCGGCGAGTTCGGCGACGACACCGAGGTCGTGGGTGATGACGACGACCGCCGAGCCGAACTCCTTCTGCAGGTCCCGGATGAGGTCCAGGATCTGCGCCTGGACGGTGACGTCCAGTGCGGTGGTGGGTTCGTCGGCGATCAGCAGCTCGGGGTTGTTCACCAGCGACATGGCGATCATCGCGCGCTGGCGCATGCCCCCGGAGAACTCGTGGGGGTAGCTGTCCACCCGCTGGTCGGGCTGCGGGATGCCGACGCGGTCCAGCATCTCCACCGCGCGCCGCCGGGCGACCTTCTTGTCCACGTCGTGGTGGATGCGGTACGCCTCGACGATCTGGTGCCCGATGGTGAAGTACGGGTGCAGCGCGGAGAGCGGGTCCTGGAAGATCATGGACATCTCGCGGCCGCGGAGCCGGCGGACCTTGTCCGCCGGGGCGGAGAGCAGCTCGGTGCCGTCCAGCCAGATCTCCCCCGATATCCGGGCCTTCTGGCGACCGTACTGCCCGACCGTGTGCAGTCCCATGATGCCGAGCGAGGTGACGGACTTGCCGGAGCCGGACTCGCCGACGATGCCGAGCGTCTTCCCCTTCTCCAGGGAGAAGGAGAGGCCGTCGACGGACTTGACGAGCCCGTCCTCCGTCGGGAAGTGGACGTACAGGTCGCGGACCTCGAGGAAGGACTTCGGCGGCTTCGGGGCGCCTTCCGCCGGTTCGCCGACCGCGGTGGCGGTCTTGTTCAGGTCGGTCATGCCAGCCTCACTCGCGGGTCGATCACTCCGTACAGCAGGTCCACCATGAGGTTCGCGACGACCACGGCGATGGCGGTGATCAGGGTGACTCCCAGGATCAGCGGCAGGTCGCGCTGACCGATGGCGCGCAACACGGCCTGGCCGAGCCCGGGGAGGCTGAAGGTGGTCTCGGTCAGGATCGCGTTGCCCATGAGCATTCCCAGGTCGACGCCGAGGAGTGTGATGATCGGCGTCATGGTGGAACGCATGGCGTGCTTGCGGATGACGATCGGTTCCCGCACGCCCTTGGCACGGGCGGTGCGGATGTAGTCCTCGCCCATCACCTCGAGCATGGTGGCCCGGGTGAGCCGGGCGTACATGGCGCCGAAGAGGAAGGCGAGCGTCACCCACGGCAGGATCATGCTGCTGAACCACGCGGTGAAGCTCTCCTCGATCGGGGTGAACCCGCGGTTCACCCAGCCGAGGCTGCCGGCGAAGATCGCCAGCGAGATCAGGCCGGTGAAGTAGATCGGGAGGGACACGCCGCTGAGCGCGAAGATCATCGCGCCCCGGTCCCAGATGGTTCCCCGCTTCAGCGCGGAGAGGACACCGGCGGACAGCCCGATGATCAGCCACAGCACGGCGGCACCGATGGCGAGTCCGAAGGTGACGGGCAGGCGGTCGGCCAGGACGGGCCAGATCTCCTGCTCGGTGGTGAAGGAGTAGCCGAAGCAGGGCGCTGTGCACTGCGTCACGGACCCGCCGCCGACGTACTCGCGTCCGACGAGCACGCCTTTGAAGAACTCGAAGAGCTGCACGACGATCGGTTCGTCGAGCCCGAGCTTCTGGCGAATGCCCTCGATCGCCGACGGGCTGGACACCTTGCCGACGTACATGGTGGCCGGGTCGACGCCCGCCCACTTGGGGATCAGAAAGAAGATGCAGAAGACCGCCAGAATGATGACGACCAGCATCACTGCGGCGGCGAACAACCGCCTGATGAGATAAGTGAGCACTGCTCTCGGCCCGTTGGCGGCCCGGTGGGGCCCCGGAGATTCTCCGGGGCCGTCACCGGGCCGCCGTTACGGCCCTCACCTGCCCTTCGTGCCTAGCGGCGGGTGTGCCGGTCGGTTACTTGACGCCAATCGAGACGAAGTCGTACTGACCGCTGTAGGCGTAGGTCGAGTAGACGTTCGTGGTCCGGTCGGAGCGCCACACCAGGATCTTCTCGAAGGTGAAGGGCAGGTAGTACGCGCCCTCCATGACCTTGTGGTTGATCGACTCCGCGATCTCGGTCTTCTTCGCCTCGTCCTGGGTGTCGATGAAGTCCGCGAAGGCCTGGTCGATCTTCGGGTCGTCGATCGTGGCGAAGTTGTAGTTGCCGTTGTCGAAGATGAAGCTGCTGTGCCACAGCGGCTTGCCGTAACCCTGGACGGTCGGGAAGTCCGGGCCCCAGCCGAGGATGGAGATGCCGTAGCCCTCCTTCTTCACCTTGGCCGGGTTGCCGACGACGGCGGAGGTCTGCGAGCCGTCGAACTGCTCGATCTCGGCCTTGATGCCGACCTTGGACAGCGACTGCTGCAGCGACTCGGCGGTGTCGACCTCGACCGCGACGTTGTTGCGCACCGCGATCTTGGTGGAGAAGCCGTTCGGCTTGCCGCACTTCTTCAGCTCGGCCTTGGCCATCTCGGCGTTCGGCGCGCCGTCCTTCTTGCGCAGACCGTACGGGTCGTAGTTCTCGTCGGAGCCCGGGACGACCGGGGGCAGCATGTTGGTGGCGATGTCACCGCCGGCCATTGGGCCGCCGCGCGCCGTCTGCAGCGACTTGTGGTCGGCGCCGTAGATGAGCGCCTTGCGGCAGTGGATGTTGTCCAGCGGCTTCACGTCGGTGGAGAAGACGGCGTAGCGGATGTAACCCATGATCGGGTTGTCCACGTTGGCCTTGTGCTCCTTCATGGCCGTGGCACGACCGGCGGCGCCCAGACCGGTGTTGCTCAGGTGCAGGTCGTAGTCACCGTTGATGAGACGCTTGTCCATCTCGTCGTCGTTGGTGATCAGGTCGACCGAGATCTTGTCCGGGAGGGCGGCACGGATGTCGTCCGTGGACTGCTCCCAGTACTTGTTGCGCTCGAGCTCGATGTTCTTGTTCGGCTCGTAGTTCTTGAACACGTACGGGCCGCTGGAGAACGGGTTCAGGCCGTACTTGGACTTGGTGTCCTTGTCCTCGCGGACGGCCGAGGCCGAGGGCATGGCCAGCATCTGCTCGAAGTCACTGTTGGCCTTCGGCAGGTGGAAGACGATCGTCTTCTCGTCCGGGGTCTCGATCCCGTCGAAACCGCCGTCCTCCTTGTAGGGACCCTTGTACTTGGCCTTCGGGTCCAGGGTGTCCTTGACGTACTTCGGACCACCCGGCAGCACGTCCATCGCCCACTGGCGCTCGATGCCGTACTTGACGTCCATGGCGGTGACGGGCTTGCCGTCCTGCCACTTGATGTCGTCCTTGAGGTGGTACGTGTACGTCTTGCCGTCGTCACTGACCTCGGCGACGTCCTCGGCCAGGTCCGGCTTGAGCTCCAGGCCCTTCTCGCCGGGCTCCGGCGCGTAGCTGATCAGCTGACGCGTGTAGAAGCGCATGAAGTTCCAGGCGAAGCCGTAGTAGCCCACCGTGGGGTCCCAGGAGTCGGCGTCCTGGGTACCGATGAACTTCAGGGTTCCACCCTTGGTGTCGGAGGCCTGGGCGACCTTGCCGACGCCGGCGTTGAAGCCCGCGGCGTCCCCGCCGCCGCTCCCGTCACTGGTGTTGGCACCGCCGCAGGCGGCGGTGGACAGCAGAGCCGCCACGACAACGGCCGATGCGGCGGCCCGTCGCCGGCTCGATGTGCGTAGGAATGTCACGATGCGCATCCTCCGTGGTGATCGCGGCCCAACGAGTGCAGAGCCGGGTGTGACAGGTGGGGGTTCAGCGTGAGCCCTTCGGGTCGAGCGCGTCGCGCACTCCGTCGCCGAAGAGGTTGAAGGCGAGGACGGTGATGAAGATGGCCACGCCCGGCACCACCATGAACATCGGGTCCTGCTCGTAGTACTTGATGGCGTCCGACAGCATCTGTCCCCAGGAGGCCGTGGGCGGCTTGACGCCGGCACCCAGGAAGCTCAGGGCGGCCTCGGTGAGGATGTTGGTCGGGATGATCAGCGTGGTGTAGACGGTGATCGGCGCGATGAGGTTGGGGAGCAGCTCCTTGAACAGGATGTACGGCCGTCCGGCTCCCAGGCTGCGCGCCGCCTCGACGTACTCGCGCTCGCGCAGCGACAGCGTCTGGCCGCGCACGATGCGGCCGACGTAGGGCCAGCCGAAGAAGCCGATGACGAGGACCATCAGCGCCAGCCGCACGCCCGTGCCGCTCAGCCCGAGCATGCTGTTCGGCATGACGGCGATGAGGGAGATGATGAACAGCAGCTGCGGGAACGCGAGCAGCATGTCCATCGCGCGGCTGATCAGGGCGTCGACCCAGCCGCCGAAGTATCCGGCGAGGATACCCATCACGGTGCCGACGACCACGGCGACCATGGCGGACAGGAAGCCCACCAGCAGCGACACGCGGGCGCCGTAGACGATGCGGACGAAGATGTCGCGGCCGCTGACCGGTTCGACACCGAGCAGGTGCTCGGAGCTCATGCCGCCGAGGGCGCCCTTGGGAGTGCCGAAGAGGGGGTCGATCAGGTCCTGGTTGTATCCGTACGGGTCCTGGCCGACCAGCTTCGCGATGAACGGCGCGAAGATCGCCACCATCACCAGGAAGAGCACCACGAAACCGCCGACGAGGGCCAGCCTGTCCCGCTTCAGCCGGTTCCAGGCGATTCTGCCCAGCGAGCGGCCTTCCACGTCCTTCTTCGACGTGTCGACAGCGGTCTCGGGCTCCTCGGCTTCTGCCGTGACCGTGTCGCGCAGTGGTGCCGTCATCGTGCTGGGGACCCCTCTCGACCGGTGGTGACCGGCCAGCGCCTGCCGCTGTAGCGGCTCGTCGTACAGCTGTTGGTGCAGAGGTCGTCCGACCTCATGGCTGGGGAGTCTTCATGGGCGCGGCGATCACCCGCCAGGGTTCACCGGGAATGGATGCGCAACTGTGATGTGGGGCGCACCGTGTCGCTATACGGACGTGAAGCTTCCGTGAGCGGAACGTGGTGCGGCTTTTCGCCCGCTCTGTCCGCCCGCTCTGCCCGGGTGCGACGAGCGACCGGCATGCGTGCGTCAGTACGCCCCGGGGAACCCGTGTGCGGGCGCCGCATCCGGTCCGGCGCCCGCCGCGGGCGCGGGACCGGCATGGGCGTCCCGGTCGAAGAACGGGCGCGAGTTGGCGCGCAACCACATCGCGACGGGGTCGTAGTCGTCGGCCATCGCCACGCTGCACACCGGCAGCCCTTCGGGGGCGGCGCCGACGGCCTGCCCGACCATGGCGCGCACCTCCTCGTGGGCCTGCGGCCCCTCCTGGTACAGGTCGTGACCGATCGCCAGATAGGGGGCGCCGAGGGCGGGCTGCACCCAGGCACGGCGCAACGCCCGGATATTGGCGGTGCGGTGTGCGTTCTGCGCGAGAAGCGCGTAGAACTGCGGAAGCTCCAGGGTCGGTTCGGTGATGCGCAACGGGCCGGCCGGCGACTGGTCGAGTCCGGTGGCGACGCGGCGGAGGTCCAGCCAGGGGATCCCCACTCCGCCGGAGGCGTGCGGGTTCAGCCAGATGCCCCAGCGCTCCCGGTACAGCGAGGCCGCGACCCGGTGCCCGGGAACGACCTCGTACTGGCGTTCCCATCCAGAGGCGGCCAGCTCCTGGGGAGAGGTGACGCAGGGGGCGTAGCCGTGGCCGCGCACGTCCATGTTGCCGTACTGCGCGTCGGGAGCGCCGGGGCTGCCCTGCCAGAGCAACATCCACAACTGCGTCTCCGCGAGGGCATGGAGCAGGGCCTCGTAGACGTCGTACCGGTCGGGCGACACCTGTCGCAGCAGCTGTTCGACGCTCTCACCCGCGCTCACGAGGGCCGCCCCCTTCTGAAGTTCCAGCGGGGCGCACCGGCGCGCCCCGTTCCCGTACCGACAGCTTACGGGCCCTGCCCGACGTACTACGGGCCCTGCCTGACGTAGAAGGGGCGCACGCACTGCCGCATCCAGTCCACCACCGGATCCTCCGCGGCGTCGAGCAGCACCAGCTGCACGGGCCACCCGACCTGTGCCTGCGTCAGCGCGCGGGCCAGGGCGTCGTGTGCGGCCTGCCGCGACTGCGGCTCCAGCAGGTCGAGTTCGACACCCACGAACAGCGCGGGCGGATCGCCCTCGGCGCTCGCCAGCGCGCGGCGGGCCGTGCGCACCGGCGCGACCAGGGCGAACTCGCCGGCCGCGGCGGCGAGGAAGTCGACCGGTTCGTCCTGCCAGTCCGGCTCGAAGAGCCGCATGCGGGCGCCCCCGCTGACACCGGTCAGCCGTTCGCCGGGAGTGTTGCGGCACAGCTCGGCGACGGCTTCGGGCGGCAGCGGCGCACCGACCGTGCCCTCGGGGTTGATCGCGATGCCGACCCGGGGCGGCAGCCCCCTGGCGAACTCGCGGGTCGGGGCGACGGTGAACGACACGTGGGCCCCGACCACGTGGAGGTACTGCTGCTCCGAGCTGAAGACGGGCACGTAGGGGGCGCCGTCCAGCTCGACGGTGGGGACGTTCAGAGAGGCACTCGCCGGGCCGCCTCCCTCGGGCAGCGGAACCCAGACACTGCTCCGGCCGAGCACCTCCAGCAGTCGGGCTCCGGCACCCGGCACATCGAGGGAGGCGGCAAGGGTCTCCTCCAGCTCGTTGCCGGGCCATCCCCCGCCGTGCCCGGGCCCGTACTGCTGCGGAATGGTCATACGGTCACCCTAGTCCGGCACGGCCCGGGGTGTACCGCAGCGGGGTGGTCGTGACCAGGAATGCTCACCCGAACAGTCACGGATTGCGATTGTCCGGTTGCAAAGTGCTCACGAACGGCAAAACCTGGATCCGTCCCCTCACGCATATTCAAGGAGGAACTACCCCGATGCGTGTCAACAAGACGGTATCCGCCGTTCTCGCCACCACCTTCGCCGGTGCGGTCGCCCTCGGCGGCATCACCGCCGGCACCGCCTTCGCCGCCGAGAAGCCCAGCCCGCAGGCCGGCCAGGAGGCCGCTGTGCCGCAGGCGCAGAAGCTCCAGCAGCAGGCCCGCGCGCTCGGCGAAACCGCCGAGGCCCTCAAGCCGGTCGCCGACGTCGTCGAGGCCGTCCTGAACGCCCCGGAGGGCAGGATCTCCGGGGAGCAGGCGGACGAGCACGCGCGGGTCGTGCACGAGGCGCTCGCGCCGTTCGTGCAGAACCAGCAGGCCCGTGACACCCAGGTCTCGCCGGAGGCCGCGACCCTGGAGGCCGCCCCGGTCGCCGCGACGACCCGGCAGGCCGCCGTGAAGCTCGGGGACCAGGTCGACGAGCTGCTCCGTGCCGCCGAGGCCGGCGACCGGCAGGGGATCGCCAAGGAGGCGAAGGCAGCCCTCCAGGCCGCCGTCAACCTCATGGACCGGGCCTCCGCCGACAGCGGTCTGCCCGCCGCGGAGACCCAGGCCGACGCGAAGGCGACCCAGGACGCCCAGCAGCAGGACGAGAAGCAGGTTCCCGCCACCGACCAGGGCCCGCAGCTGTCGGAGAGCCAGCTGCCCCCCGGTGACCCGGAGCTGGAGCTGCTCCCCAACTGACGCGGGCACATCCCGCAGGACGCAGCACCGCGGAGTGTCCTCGCAGCCGGCCCGCCGCCCGGAAACGGGTGGCGGGCCGGCTGTCGTGCGGGCAGCGGCGGGCGGGCGGCCGTCCGGGGCGGCGCAGGGCCGGACGGCCCGCCCGCCCTATCCGAACGTCACGGTGCGCAGCGCACTCGCCGCACCGCGGTCCAGCACCGTCACCGAAGTGCAGCCGTCCGGCAGCCGCCCCGCCTCGGCCTCCGCCAGCAGACGCGCCACCGCACGCCGGTGGCGGAGGAACGCGTACCGCGAGACTCCGCGCCCGCGCTGCGCCTGCCCGGCGAGCGCCACCGAGGCGGGAACGTCGATCACGATCAGGTGGAGGCCGCGGCCCCGGCGCCGGGCGTCGGCCGCCAGCCAGCGGCGGACCCAGCCCTGCGTCCCGCAGTCGTGCACGAGCAGGGAGGCCTCGGAGGCCAGCGAGCGGCGGAGTCCGGCATAGTGCGCGGCGCGTACGAACGGCCGGTACAGGGCGTACGGCAGAAGGTCGGGCAGCCGCTGCGCCCAGCGTTCCCGTGTGTCCTGCGAATCGATCCGCAGTACGGGGCCGGCACCGGTCGCGGCTCTGCGCATCAGCGTGGACTTGCCACTACCGGGGAGCCCGGAGACCACGACCCGGTCGCCGGCCGGGAAGCGGAGCGTGCCGGTGCGAACGGTGCCCCGCAGGTCCCCACCGGGCACGGGCGATCGCCGCGGAGCGGGGACGGCCGCTCCGGCCGCCGGAACGTAGGCGCTGTGCAGGCTCTCCACCCGGGCCCTCCCCCTGTCGGTGCCGTTCCTCCACGGCGCTCGTAGGCGGCATACCCCGGAGAATGTCAAGAAAAAGTAATGAAGAGCAAGGCGGTTCCCCGCCCGCCGGGTCGCACGCGGGGCTTCGCTCCGGCGGAAGCCGTGTCATGATGGCCGTCGAACTCCATACCGGCCGCTTGAATCCGCGCGGGAGAGTTTCCGGGTCCGCCACCGCACGCACGACCCGGGACGCCGAAGGAGCAAGATCCTCCCTTGAATCTCTCAGGCCCCGATACCGCGCAGGACGAGGCAGATCTGAAAAGCGGGCCGCAGCACGCGCCGCGGCCCCACCCAAGGTGCAAGCCACCGCCCGCCGGGGCAGGTGGCGAACCTCTCAGGTTCCGATGACAGATGGGGAGGACATCCGTGTCACCAGCCCTGGGAGCCCCACATGAGCACGACCTCCAGCAACCCGCCCCGCCGGACGGCGCTCGACGCCGTGCACCGCGACCTCGGCGCCACCATGACCGACTTCGCCGGCTGGGACATGCCGCTGCGGTACGGCAGCGAGCGCGAGGAGCACAACGCCGTGCGCAACCGGGCGGGCCTCTTCGACCTGTCCCACATGGGCGAGATCACCGTCACCGGCCCGCACGCCGGTGAGCTCCTCGACTACGCCCTCGTCGGCCACCTGTCGAAGCTGAAGGTCGGCCGCGCCCGGTACACCCACATCTGCGACACCGACGGCGGCATCCTCGACGACCTGATCGTCTACCGGACCGGCGAGACGGAGTACATGGTCGTCGCCAACGCGGCGAACGCCGCGACCGTGCTCGACGCACTCACCGACCGGCAGGCCGGCTTCGACGCCGCCGTCCGCGACGACCGGGACGCGTACGCGCTGATCGCGGTGCAGGGCCCGGAGTCCGCCGGCATCCTGGGGCAGGTCACCGACGCCGACGTGGACGGCCTGCGGTACTACGCGGGGCTGCCCGGGACCGTCGCCGGCGTCGACGCCCTCATCGCCCGCACCGGCTACACCGGCGAGGACGGCTTCGAACTGTTCGTCGCCACGGCCGACGCGGTGACCGTGTGGGAGGCGCTGACGCAGGCGGGCAAGGACGCGGGCCTGACGCCGTGCGGGCTGAGCTGCCGCGACACCCTCCGGCTGGAGGCCGGGATGCCCCTCTACGGCAACGAGCTGACGACCTCCACCACGCCGTTCGACGCCGGAATGGGGCGGATCGTGAAGTTCGAGAAGACCACGAACGAGGGCCGCTTCGTGGGACGCGAGCCGCTCGAGGCCGCCGCCGAGCGGGCCGCGACCGCGCCGCCGCGCAAACTGGTCGGCCTGGTCGCGCGGGGCAGGCGGGTGCCGCGCGCCGGGTACCCCGTGGTCTCCGGCACGGACGGTACGGTGATCGGAGAGGTCACCTCCGGCGCGCCCTCCCCCACCCTGGGCAAGCCCATCGCCATCGCGTACGTGGACGCGGCCCACGCCGAAGCGGGCACCGAGGGAGTCGCGGTGGACATCCGCGGCACCCACGAGCCGTACGACGTCGTCGCCCTGCCGTTCTACAAGCGCGAGAAGTGAGTTTCCCGGTCCCGCCGCACAGCGGGACCGCGCAACCGCCTTCCGCCACCACCCCCGGCGGGATGCCCCCTGCCGCCCACCACCGTCTTTCCGGGAGAATCGGACCATGAGCAACCCCCAGCAGCTGCGTTACAGCAAGGAGCACGAGTGGCTGTCGGACGCCGAGGACGGCGTCTCGACGGTCGGGATCACCACGCACGCCGCCGAGGCCCTCGGCGACGTCGTGTACGTCCAGCTCCCCGAGGTCGGCGACACGGTCTCCGCGGGCGAGCCCTGCGGCGAGCTGGAGTCGACCAAGTCCGTCAGCGACCTCTACGCACCCGTCACCGGCGAGATCACCGAGATCAACCAGGACGTCGTGGACGACCCGTCGCTCGTGAACTCCGCGCCCTTCGAAGGCGGATGGCTGTTCAAGGTGAAGCTCGACGGTGAGCCGGAGGGCCTGCTCTCCGCCGAGGAGTACACCTCCTTCACCGCCGGAAACTGAGTACCGCCGCCAGCGCCCTTTCCCAGGGAAGGACCCCATGTCTCTTCTGAACAGCTCCCTCCACGAGGTGGACCCGGACGTCGCCGCCGCCGTCGACGCCGAACTCCACCGCCAGCAGTCCACCCTCGAGATGATCGCGTCGGAGAACTTCGCGCCGGTCGCCGCTCTCGAGGCGCAGGGCTCGGTGCTGACCAACAAGTACGCCGAGGGCTACCCGGGCCGCCGCTACTACGGCGGCTGCGAGCACGTCGACGTGGTCGAGCGGCTCGCCCGCGACCGGATCAAGGAGCTCTTCGGCGCCGAGGCCGCCAACGTGCAGCCGCACTCGGGGGCCTCGGCGAACGCCGCGGCGATGTTCGCCCTGCTCCAGCCGGGCGACACCATCATGGGGCTGGACCTGGCCCACGGTGGGCACCTGACCCACGGCATGAAGATCAACTTCTCCGGCAAGCTCTACGACGTGGTCGCCTACCACGTCGACGAGAAGAGCGGCCAGGTCGACATGGACGAGGTGGAGCGCCTCGCCAAGGAGCACCGCCCCCGCATGATCGTGGCGGGCTGGTCCGCCTACCCGCGGCATCTCGACTTCGCGGCGTTCCGCCGGGTCGCCGACGAGGTGGGCGCCCTGCTGCTGGTCGACATGGCGCACTTCGCCGGACTGGTCGCCGCAGGCCTGCACCCCTCGCCGGTGCCGTACGCGGACGTGGTCACCACCACGACCCACAAGACGCTCGGCGGCCCGCGCGGCGGAGTGATCCTCTCCCGCAAGGAACACGCCAAGAAGATCAACTCGGCGGTCTTCCCGGGCCAGCAGGGCGGCCCGCTGGAGCACGTGATCGCCGCCAAGGCCGTCTCGTTCAAGATCGCGGCGAGCGAGGAGTTCAAGGAGCGCCAGCAGCGCACCCTCGACGGCGCCCGCATCCTGGCCGAGCGCCTGCTCCAGCAGGACGCGGTCGACACGGGCGTGTCGGTGCTCTCCGGCGGCACGGACGTGCACCTCGTCCTGGTCGACCTGCGCCACAGCGAGCTCGACGGCCAGCAGGCCGAGGATCGGCTGCACGAGGTCGGCATCACGGTGAACCGCAACGCGGTGCCGAACGACCCGCGCCCCCCGATGGTCACCTCGGGCCTGCGCATCGGCACGCCGGCACTGGCCACCCGCGGATTCCGCGACGAGGACTTCCGCGAGGTCGCCGACATCATCGCCGAGGCACTCAAGCCGGGCTTCGACGAGGCGAAGTCCCAGGCGCTGGCCGCGCGGGTGACCGCCCTGGCGGCGAAGCACCCGCTGTACCCCGGCCTGAACGCGTAACGCCCCGCCCGGGGTCCGCGCCGCACCCCGCGGCGCGGACCCCGGACCGGCCCCCTCAACGGCAACAGGAAGCTCCGCCCACCATGGCCCTCTCCGTCTTCGACCTCTTCTCCATCGGCATCGGCCCCTCCAGCTCGCACACGGTCGGCCCGATGCGTGCGGCCCGCATGTTCGCCCGCCGCCTCAAGAACGAGGGCGCGCTCGCGCAGACGACCTCGGTACGGGCGGAACTGTTCGGCTCCCTCGGTGCCACCGGGCACGGGCACGGCACGCCCAAGGCCGTCCTGCTCGGGCTGGAGGGGCACTCCCCCGCGACCGTGGACGTCGACCGCGCGGACGACTGGGTCCGCCGCATCCGCGAGGACGGACGGCTGCGACTGCTCGCCGCCGACATAGGGGACGCCCACGAGATCGCCTTCGACGAGTCGAAGGAACTGATCCTCCACCGGCGGCGCTCGCTGCCGTACCACGCCAACGGCATGACGCTGTGCGCGTACGACGAGTCCGGGGCGCCACTGCTGGAGAAGACGTACTACTCGGTCGGCGGCGGCTTCGTCGTCGACGAGGACGCGGTCGGCGAGGACCGCATCAAGCTGGACGACACCGTGCTGCGGCACCCGTTCCGCACCGGCGACGAGCTCCTGCGGCTCACCGAGGAGACCGGCCTGTCCATCTCCGCCCTGATGCTGGAGAACGAGAAGGCCTGGCGCACCGAGGCGGAGATCCGCGAGGGCCTGCTGGAGATCTGGCACGTCATGCAGGCGTGCGTGGCGCGCGGCCTGTCGCAGGAGGGCCTCCTCCCCGGTGGCCTCAAGGTCCGCCGCCGCGCGGCCACCTCGGCCCGCCAGCTGCGCGCGGAACGCAACGCCGAGGCGCACGCGATGGAGTGGGTCACCCTCTACGCGATGGCCGTCAACGAGGAGAACGCGGCAGGCGGACGGGTCGTCACCGCTCCGACCAACGGCGCGGCCGGCATCATCCCGGCGGTCCTGCACTATGCGATGAACTTCGTGCCGGGCACCGATGAGGAAACGGTTGTGCGCTTCCTGCTCGCCGCCGGAGCGATCGGCATGCTCTTCAAGGAGAACGCCTCCATCTCCGGCGCCGAGGTGGGCTGCCAGGGCGAGGTCGGCTCGGCCTGCTCGATGGCGGCCGGCGGACTCGCGGAGATCCTCGGCGGCTCCCCCGAACAGGTGGAGAACGCCGCCGAGATCGGTATCGAGCACAACCTCGGTCTCACCTGCGACCCGGTCGGCGGACTGGTGCAGATCCCGTGCATCGAGCGGAACGGCATGGCGTCCGTCAAGGCGGTCACCGCGGCCCGCATGTCGCTGCGCGGCGACGGTCGGCACCACGTGTCGCTGGACAAGGCGATCAAGACCATGAAGGACACCGGTGCCGACATGAAGGTCAAGTACAAGGAGACGGCGCGGGGCGGCCTCGCGGTCAACGTCATCGAGTGCTGAGGGCACCGGGCCCCACCGGATGATTCGCGGGTTGCGCCGCTGTCACGGCCGGTTCTCCTCCGTACGACGGAAGGTTCCGGTGACAGCGCCGAACGGGAAGGGCTCCGATTCGGACGATGCGGCGGGGTTGCCGGTTCCGGTCCGTCCTCGCGAGGACGGACCGGAACCGGCGGCCTCGGGTCACGGCGTGACGTCGGCACCCGTGGGGAGTGGCGGCTCGGCGTCGACGCGGGACAGTTCCTCGTCGGTCAGCAGCCGGGAGCGGATCAGGAACCGTACGCCCTCGGGGGCCTCCAGCGAGAAGCCGCTTCCCCGCCCCGGCACCACGTCGACCGTCAGGAAGGTGTGCTTCCAGTAAGCGAACTGGTCGCTGCTCATCCAGAACGGCGCGTCGTCACCGACATGTCCGAGAAGGACGTCGGCGGCTCCGACGCGGAACTCGCCGCGCGGGTAGCACATCGGCGCGCTGCCGTCGCAGCATCCGCCGGACTGGTGGAACATCACCGGTCCGTGGGCCCGGGTCAGCGACCGCACGAGGTCCTCCGCCGCCGGGGTGAGCCTCACGCGCGGAGTGCGGGCGGCGCCGCCCATCAGAAGAACCCGAGCTTCTGCGGCGAGTAGCTGACCAGCAGGTTCTTGGTCTGCTGGTAGTGGTCCAGCATCATCTTGTGGTTCTCGCGACCGATGCCGGAGTTCTTGTAGCCGCCGAACGCCGCGTGCGCCGGGTAGGCGTGGTAGCAGTTGGTCCACACCCGGCCCGCCTTGATCTCCCGGCCGAGCCGGTAGGCGCTGTTGCCGTCGCGTGTCCACACGCCGGCGCCCAGGCCGTAGAGCGTGTCGTTCGCGATCTTCAGCGCCTCGTCGGTCGAGTCGAAGGTGGTCACCGACACCACGGGCCCGAAGATCTCCTCCTGGAAGATCCGCATGTCGTTCGTGCCGCGGAAGATGGTGGGCTCGACATAGTAGCCGCCCTCGAGTCCGGGAACGCTGCGGGAGCCGCCGCCGGTCAGGACCTCGGCCCCCTCCTGCTTGCCGATGTCGATGTAGGACAGGATCTTCTCGAGCTGGTCGTTGCTCGCCTGCGCCCCGATCATGGTCGCCGGATCGAGCGGGTCGCCGCCCACGATGGCCTCGGTCCGCTCGACGCAGCGGGCCATGAACTCGTCGTGGATCGAGGAGTGGATCAGCGCCCGGGACGGGCAGGTGCAGACCTCGCCCTGGTTGAGGGCGAACATCACGAAGCCTTCGACGGCCTTGTCGAGGAAGTCGTCGTCGGCGGCCATCACGTCGGGCAGGAAGATGTTCGGGCTCTTGCCGCCCAGTTCCAGGGTGACGGGGATGATGTTCTCGCTGGCGTACTGCATGATCAGGCGCCCGGTGGTGGTCTCGCCGGTGAACGCGACCTTGGCCACCCGGTTGCTGGACGCGAGCGGTTTGCCCGCCTCGACGCCGAACCCGTTGACGACGTTGACCACACCGGGCGGCAGCAGGTCGGCGATGAGCTCGATCAGCAGCAGGAGGCTCGTGGGCGTCTGCTCGGCCGGCTTGATGACCACGCAGTTCCCGGCGGCCAGTGCCGGTGCCAGCTTCCAGGTCGCCATCAGGATCGGGAAGTTCCAGGGGATGATCTGGCCGACGACGCCGAGCGGCTCGTGGAAGTGGTACGCGACGGTGTCGGCGTCGATCTCCGCGATGCTGCCCTCCTGCCCGCGGACCGCTCCGGCGAAGTAGCGGAAGTGGTCCACGGCCAGCGGCAGGTCCGCCGCCAGGGTTTCCCGGACGGGCTTGCCGTTCTCCCAGGTTTCGGCGACGGCGAGCTTCTCGAGGTTCTCCTCGATGCGGTCGGCGATCCGGTTCAGGAGGATCGCCCGCTCGGTGGCGGAGGTGCGGTTCCAGCGGGGCGCCGCGGCGTGCGCGGCGTCGAGCGCGCGGTCGACGTCGACAGCCGTGGAGCGGGCGACCTCGGTGAAGGTCCGGCCGGTGAGCGGTGTCGGGTTCTCGAAGTACCTGCCGTCGGCAGGCGCGGTCCACTCCCCGCCGATGAAGTTGTCGTAGCGCGCGGCGAATTCGACGATGGCGCCCTCGGTGCCGGGCTGCGCGTACACCATGGTTCGCTCTCCTCGGGATGCGTCGGGGTCCCGATGGCCGGGACCGTCTCCCGGAGCACGGTGGGGCAGCGGGGTTGGCGAAAGGTTGGTGTGCCGGGGGCTCCCCGGCACCGGGAGCGCCGTCAGTCCCGCAGGACGGCGCTGAGCCGTCCCGTCGCGAGTGCCCGCCGGGTGTCGCCGGGTGGCAGCAGCCGGAGGGCATGGCGGTGGATCTCGACGTCGTGCGGGGCGCGTTCGCCGTACCGCAGGGCCGGTTCGGGACGGGTGGTCGCGAGGACCGCCGACCGCACGGCCACCGTCAGGTGTTCCCGCCAGGCGGCGATGCCGGGGGCCTCGGAGTACGGCAGGAGCGGGCCGCGGTACAGGGTGAGCGCGGTGTCGAGGTCGCCGTGTGCGAGGGCCCGCAGCACCTCCACGGCGTCGCAGTTCACCGGCACGGTGAGGGCGTACCTGCGGGGCGCGACGGACCCGCCGAGGGCGCGCCGCAGGTGGGAGACCTCCGCCTTGAACGTGGACGCGGTGACCGCGCGTTCGCCGTAGAGCGCGTCACGCAGCCGCTCGGGCGCATAGCCCTCCGGTTCCAGGGCGAGGAGGGCGAGGATCTCCAGCTGCCGGGGCGGGAGCCGGAGCGCGACACCGGCGTGCACGGCGTGCCCCTCGCCGAGACAGGTGAGCCGTACGGCGGGCGAGGCAGAATGCGGCGGCCCGTTCCCGAGGTCCGCCGGGGGTTCGGCGCGGAGCCGGGCCTCGATGGCGGACACCAGTCCGCGGACGGTGGACAGGGCGAGGGGGTGCGAACGGTCCCAGGTGGTGGACAGGTCCAGTACGCCCAGCATGCGGCCGTCCGGACCGTGGACCGGTGCGCAGTAGCAGGTCCAGCCGTGCAGCGCGGCGACCAGGTGCTCGGCGGAGAAGACGACGCTCGGACGTCCGGTGGACAGCGCCAGCGAGAGCGCGTTGGTGCCCATGGCGTCCTCGCTCCAGCGGCCGCCGGGGGCGAAGTTGACCTGTTCCGCGCGGCGCCGCATCACCCGGCCGCCGCAGGTCCACAGGATGGTGCCGGTCCGGTCGGTGACGGCGGCGATGAAGCCGGCGTCGTCCGCGATGCCGCGCAGTTCGTCGGCGAGGTCGCCGACGGGGCGGCGCAGCGGGGAGTCGGCCCAGCGGGGGCGCAGTTCGCCGCCGTCGGTGGCCGGGGCGCTGCTGCGCCCGGGGTCCACGGTGCTCAGGGACCGTGTCCAGGAGTCGATCACTTCCGTCCGCAGCTCCGCACCGTCGTGCGGCCCGGGCCGCGCCCGTTTCAACTCCGGTATCCGGTGGGCCCACTCCCGTTCCAGAGCGGCCCTTCGCTGCCGAAGGTCACCTCGCACCGCCATGAGCTTCCCCGACTCGTCCGCGTTCTGCCCCTGTCGCAGAGCGTGCTACGGATCGGCGAGACGTCAAGGGGTCCGGGCCGTCGGCGTGGTGGGGAGCGACGGGCCGGGGCCGCTGGGTGCGGTCCCGTGCGGTCCCGGCCCGTCGTCGGCGCTCCCGGTCAGTGGCCGCCGACGAGTTCGCCGGCGAGGCGGTCGTGCATGCGGGCGCTGGGGGCGTTGAGGCCGGTGATGGTGACCTTCTTGCCCCGCGCGGCGTACTTGGTCTCCACCGCGTCCAGCGCCGCGACGGAGGACGCGTCCCAGATGTGGGCCTCGGAGAGGTCGACGACCACGTCGTCGGGATCGCCGGCGTAGTCGAACTGGTGGACCAGGTCGTTGGAGGAGGCGAAGAACAGTTCGCCGGTGACCGCGTAGATGACCTGGTTGCCGTCGGGGTCGGTGACGCTGGAGACGTTCACCAGGTGGGCCACCCGGCGGGCGAAGGCCACCATCGCGGTGAGGGTGCCGACGATCACGCCGATCGCCAGGTTGTGCGTGGCGACGACGGTCACGACCGTGACGGCCATGACGACGGTCTCGGCCGGGGGCATCCTGCGCAGCGTCTTCGGCTGGACGGAGTGCCAGTCGAAGGTGGCGAAGGAGACCAGGACCATCACCGCGACCAGCGCCGCCATCGGGATGTCGGAGACCACCGGGCCCAGCGCGAGGCACAGCACCATGAGGAAGCCGCCCGCGAGGAAGGTGGACAGCCGCGTCCGGGCGCCGCTGACCTTCACGTTGATCATGGTTTGGCCGATCATGGCGCAGCCGCCCATGCCGCCGAAGAAGCCGGTCACGATATTGGCGACGCCCTGGCCCACGGACTCGCGGGTCTTGTTGGAGCGGGTGTCGGTGATGTCGTCGACGAGCTTGGCGGTCATCAGCGATTCCATGAGCCCCACCAGGGCGAAGGCCAGCGCGTACGGCGCGATGATCGCCAGTGTCTCGGTGGTGAACGGCACATCCGGGATGCCCGGGGCCGGCAGCGCCGAGGGAAGTTGTCCCTTGTCGCCGACGGTGGGTACGGCGATGCCCGCGGCGACGGTGATCACGGTGAGCACGACGATGGAGACCAGTGGGGCGGGCACGGCCTTGGTGAGCTTGGGGAGGGCGATCATCAGGGCCAGTCCGGCCGCGAAGAGCGGGTAGACGGCGACGGGCACGTCCACCAGCTCGGGGACCTGCGCCAGGAAGATCAGGATGGCCAGGGCGTTCACGAACCCGACCATGACGCTGCGCGGGACGAAACGCATGAGGCGGGCGACGCCGAGGGCGCCGAGCAGCACCTGGAAGACGCCGGCCAGGACGACCGCGGCGACCAGGTAGCCGAAGCCGTGCTCGCGGTTGAGCGGCGCCACCACGAGCGCCACCGCGCCCGTCGCGGCGGAGATCATGGCCTTGCGCCCGCCGACGACGGCGATGACGACCGCCATGGTGAAGGAGGCGAAGAGGCCCACGCGGGGGTCGACGCCCGCGATGATCGAGAACGAGATCGCCTCGGGAATCAGGGCGAGCGCGACCACGAGGCCGCCGAGCACCTCGGTGCGGAACACCTTCGGCGAGGCGAGGAAGTCGGGACGGGTCAGGCGCAGCCGCGAGGCTGCCGATGTTGCTGCGGGCATGCGTCCGTTTCTCGTTCGGGCACGCGGGCACCGCCGCGCGCATCTGCTGGTTCGTTCACGGGTGGAGCCGGCCGCGGGCGCCGGCGGCCGGGGTGCGGCACGGGCCGGGGGCCGGCGCGGGGCGCCGGTCGGGCATCATTGCCCGGAGGTCGGAGGGAGCGGGTGGCTCCGTCGGCGCCGCAGCGCGACGGAGCGGCGTCGCCGCTCGGAATGAACACTACCCTGACGTGAGGGATGGTGACGACCGACGGACCGTGGAAACGCAGGTGATCACGGCATGTTCGCCTGTGATTGTCCTCACCGACGTGCGGGCGACATCGGCCGTCCGGAACACGTCGACGACAGGAAGGAAGCAGGCGGAGAGATGGCCGAGCAGCGCATGCAGATCGGCGAGGTGGCGGAACGGACCGGTCTGTCGCTGCGCACCATCCGGCACTACGAGGAGGTGGAGCTGGTCGTCCCCTCCGCCCGGAGCAAGGGCGGCTTCCGGCTCTACACCGGGGCGGACGTGGAGCGCCTGATGGTGATCCGCCGCATGAAGCCGCTCGGGTTCTCGCTGGAGGAGATGCGCGACCTGCTGGAGGTCACCGACCGGTTCTCCGACGAGGCGTCGGGCGACCGGGACGAGCGGGAGCACGGCCGCCTGCGGGAACGGCTGGACGCGTACCGGAAGATCGCCGAAGCCCGGTGCGAGACCCTGCGTGCGCAGCTGCTGGCAGCGGAGGACTTCGCCGGCACGTTGCGCAAGCGCCTCGACGGCGCCTGAACCGGACCGGAACGCCGGCACAGCTCGGACCGAGCAGAAGCATCGGCGATGTCAGCCGTCCGTCCCGGCTCTTCGGGTCGGGCGCGCCCTCAGCAGAAAGGCAGCACATGGCCCTCCGTTTCGAGGAGCTCGACTGGCGACACACCGAGAAGGGGGACATCAGCCTGCGACGCCGCAGGGATCCGGTGTCCGGCGGCGACATCCACGAAGTGAAGCTGGGGGACGAGTTTTTGATGTCCTCCCTCTTCACCGCGGGAGAAGTCGCGCTGGCGCAGAGGGGTCTGGCGGCGCTGCCCGGGAGAGAACTGGACGTGGCCGTGGGGGGCCTCGGCCTGGGCCACACCGCGGCCGCAGCGCTGGACGATCCCCGGGTACGGTCGCTGGTCGTGGTCGAGGCGCTCGGCGCCGTCATCGACTGGCACCGGGACGGGCTGGTGCCGTTGGGGCGCAGGCTGGCCTCCGACCATCGACTCCGTTTCGTGCACGCGGACTTCTTCTCCGCTGTCGCCGCCGGGCACGGTCTGGATCCGGAAGCACCGGGACGTCGGTTCGACGCCGTCCTCCTGGACATTGACCATTCGCCGCGCCATGTGCTCCAGCCGTCGCATGCCGGCTTCTACGAGTCCGAGGGACTCAACACTCTTGCGGGGATCCTCCGTCCCGGGGGCTGCTTCGCGCTGTGGTCGAACGATCCGCCCGACGACGCGTTCCTGGCCGTGCTCACGGACGTGTTCGAGGAGGCCGCAGGGCATGTGGTCGAGTTCGACAATCCGCTGCAGGGTGGTAGGTCGGCCAACACCGTGTACGTCGCCGTGACCTGAGGGACGCACGGCTCTCGAAGCCGCCGACGGGGCACTGCCCGTAGGGCATTCCCGAGCGGTCACGGCAGCAACCGGTGACTGCCCGGGAATGTCTCGGAAGCAGGCCGAGCAGCGCTCGGCGAGCAGTGCCCACTCTAACGCTGCGGCAGCTTTGACGGTCAAGAGCGCCCGCCGCGCCCCCTGCCGGACTGCCCGTCACGGAGAGCTCTCGGTGAACGGGCCCGGGGCCCCTCGGCGTTCGTGTCGTTCCTGCGCACCTGTGTCTGCGCGGTCCCGGGCAGGCGCCGGCGGCGTGCACCCGACCGGCGGCGTCCGGACCGCTTTCCACGGGGTGCCGCGTGGCTTCCCTCCGGCGAGGGGGGCGCAGGGGCGGCAGCCTGCACCGGGACGCCCGAAGGACTCCGTGCCCCGGTGACACGCGCCAGTTCGACGTCACCGGGGCCCACCCGCACCACCGGCGCGGTGATGCGGGCGGTGCGGAGAAGGCGGGTCATGTCACGCCGCTGGTGGGGCAGCACCAGAGTGACGACGCTGCCCGTCCGACCGGCGCGTCCTGTACGTCCGCCGCGGTGCAGGTAGTCCTTGTGGTCGTTGGGCGGGTCGATGTTCACCACGAGGTCCAGGTCGTCGACGTGAATGCCGCGTGCCGCGACGTTGGTGGCGACAAGGGCGCCGATCCGGCCGGCGCGGAACCCTTCCAGCGTTCGGTTGCGCTGCCCCTGGGACTTGCCGCCGTGCAGCCCGCCGGCCTGCACGCCCCCGGCAAGAAGACGCTTGACCGTGCGGTCGACCGCACGCTTGGTGTCCATGAACATCAGGACCCTGCCCTCGCGGGCTGCGATGTGGAGGGCGACGGCGTTCTTGTCGTCCTCCCTCACATGCAGCACGTGGTGTGCCAGTCCCGTCCCTGACGGACTCGCCGCCGGATCCACCGAGTGGACGGCGGGGTCACGGAGGAATCGCCGCACCAGGACGTCGACATCGCGGTCGAGGGTGGCGGAGAACAGTAGCCGCTGCCCGTCCCTCGGCACCCGGTCGAGCAAGGTGGTGACCTGCGGGAGAAAGCCCATGTCGGCCATCTGGTCTGCCTCGTCGAGCACCGTGACACGCACCTCGCCCAGCCCGCATTCCCCCCGTTCGACCAGGTCCCGGAGCCTGCCGGGGGTCGCCACGACCACGTCGGCTCCGCGCCGCAGTCGCTCGGTCTGCCGGCGGACGGAGGTTCCACCGACGACCGTGGCGAGACGCAGGCCCGTCCGGTGTGCGTACGGGGTGAGCACCTCGGTCACCTGCTGCGCCAACTCACGCGTCGGCACGAGGACCAGAGCCAACGGCCGCCCGGAACCGGCCCGTAGCCCGACAGTGCGGGCGAGGAGAGCGAGACCGAAGGCAAGGGTCTTTCCGGAGCCGGTACGGCCTCGTCCCAGGACGTCTCGGCCTGCCAGGGCGTGCGGGATCGTTGCTGCCTGGATGGGGAACGGCCTCGTCAGTTCGTTCTGTCGGAGGACGTCGAGCAGACCTTCGGGAAGACCGAGCTCGGCGAAATCGGCGACCTCCGGCTCGGCGGGGGACGGTGCCGCCGACGATGCGGGCCCGCCGGTGTCCGCGTCGTCGCGGCCATGCGCACGGTGGCGGGAGGGGGAAGGGGATGCGCCTCCCGCCCGTTCGCGCGCGGAGCGTCGGGACGTGTGGTGCTTGGTGCGGTTCAGGAGAACCTCCCTCGGAACGGCACGCAACGAGGGGATTCCGGCAGCCTTCCGGGCCGCATCAGGAATCGCGCCGAACGAGCCGCAGAAAATGTGGAGTCGACGCCGGGAAGTTCGCGGCGCGAAAGGAGGACCTCCGGTAGAACGACGTGTTCCGCCAGGAGATCCGGGAGCCCGCTACCGGTCGGCGAGCGACCTGGAGCGGGCCACAGGGTATGCCCGCCGGAGCGGCGGGCGGGGTGCGGACCCGCTGGGCGCGGGCCCGCACCGCACGGAGTAACGTGCGCCCGGTTCAGGCGACGGTGATGTTCTCGGCCTGCGGGCCCTTCGGGCCCTGCGTGACGTCGAACTCGACCTTCTGCCCCTCGAGCAGCTCACGGAAACCGTTCGCGTTGATCGCGGAGTAGTGTGCGAAGACGTCGGCGCCGCCGCCGTCCTGCGCGATGAAGCCGAAGCCCTTTTCCGAGTTGAACCACTTCACGGTTCCAGTAGCCATGTGTCTCTCTCCTTCGATAACAGCGGGACCGCAAGGCGCGAGTCGCCGCGTGTCGTAGCGGTGATCGCCCGCCGGAGACAGACCGGTGAAAACAGAAGTGCGCCCGAGGTGTCGGAACCAGCAGGCGCACACAAAAGTTCATGGGAACCACAACTGCAACTGGTTTGACTGTAACACGCACTCTTCGTCCCGGTACGGAGCCGGCCACGAAGGGCGTCGCAAAGGGGTGGGGCTCCCGTTTCAGGCACCCGGAGGGCCACCTCTTCCGCCGCTCCGGGGCGGCGGACGGAGCGGAGTGCCGGCCAGCGGGCACTCGTACGGCGGCTTCTGCGGGGCCCCGCGTGCAGCCGGGGCGGCGCCCTTCTCGGCCTCGGGCGGGCCTGCGGGGGCCGCTGCCCGGGCGAGGACGTCGCTGCGGATGGTGGCGAAGGCCAGCACCCCGCCGGCGGCGGCGAGAGCCGCGGTGATCGCCATGGCGGTGTGGAAGCCGTCGGTGAGCGCGCCGGGGTCGGTGAAGTCGCCGCCGGAGATGCCTGCCAGGGGCGGGAGCGCCGCGACCGCCGCGAGCTGGGCGGCGCGCGAGACGGCGTTGTTGATGCCGGAGGCGACTCCGGAGTGCTCCGCCGGCGCGGCGGCGAGCGCGGTCGCCGTCACCGGGGCCACGGTCGTGGCCAGGCCCAGGCCGAAGACCACCACGGCGGGCAGCACCGAGGACACGTAGGGGTCGCCCTCGTCGATGCGGAGCATCAGCAGCATCCCGCACGCGAGCAGCAGCGGACCGGCGGTCAGCGGGATGCGGGGCCCGACGCGCTGCGCGAGCTGCCCGGCGCGGGCGGAGAGCAGCAGCATGAGCAGGGTGACCGGCAGCGAGGCCGCGCCGGCCAGCAGGGGCGAGTAGCCCAGTGAGGTCTGGAGGAAGACGACCAGCAGGAAGAAGACGCCGCCCAGCGCCGCGTACACGACCACCGTGACGGCGTTCGCGGCGAGGAACTGCCGGGCGGCGAACACGCCGAGGGGGAGCATCGGTGCCGGTGAACGCCGTTCCGTCAGGACGAAGGCGAGCAGGGCGGCGAGGCCGAGCAGCAGCACGGCGAGGACCAGCCAGGTGGCGACATGGCCGCGCGGGCCCTCGATGAGGGCGTAGGTGAGGCCGCCGAGCCCGAGGGTGGCGAGGAGGCCGCCGCGCAGGTCGAGCCTGCCGCGGACCGTGGGGTCGCGGCTCTCCGGCACGTGCCGCGCGGTCGCGGCCAGCACCGCAAGGCCGAGCGGCACGTTGATGAGGAAGATCCACCGCCAGGACAGGGCGTCGATCAGGTAGCCGCCGAGGATGGGTCCCAGCGCGGCGGCGACGCCGGAGAGCGCGGACCAGGTGCCGATGGCCCGTGCGCGGTCGTCGGGGCGGAAGGCGGACTGGATGATCGCCAGGCTTCCGGGAGTGAGCAGCGCCGCGCCCACGCCCTGCAGGCCGCGGGCCACGACCAGTACCGTCGCGTCGGGGGCGAGGGCGCAGAGCACCGAGGGCACCATGAAGCACACCACGCCCGTGCTGAAGACACGGCGCCGCCCGTACCGGTCGGCGAGCGAGCCGCCGAGCAGGATGAGGGCGGCGAGGGTCAGCAGGTAGCCGTCCAGGACCCACTGGAGGGCGGAGACCCCGGCGTCCAGGTCGCTGCCGATGGCGGGCAGGGCGACGTTCACCACTGTCGCGTCGAGGAAGCCCATCGCGGAGCCGAGCACTGTCGCCGCCAGCACCCACCGACCGGTGGCGGTGCCGTGGACGACGGTTCCGGGGGCGGCGTGGGATGCGCTCACGCGCCCCGGGTGGCCGCGGAGGCGGTCGCCGAAACGGCGGAGGAGACCGGCCGGGCCGGTTCCCCCGACGGGTGCATCCGGCGGCGGGCACGCTTCGGAAGACGGCAGGGAGGGAATCGCCGACCCGTTCCTGCCACCACGGCCGCCCGGCGGCGGCCGTGGTGGCCCCGCCGGAGGGAGAGTGCACCGTGTCCGATGCCGTGCCCGAGAAGGGCGAGGAGCCCTTGCGCTGCCTGGTGACGGGCGCGAGCGGTTATGTCGGCGGCCGGCTGGTGCCGGAGCTGCTGGAGGCGGGCCACACCGTGCGGTGCCTGGCCCGGACGCCGGAGAAGCTGCGGGACCACCCCTGGGCGCACCGGGTCGAGGTGGCGCCCGGCGACGTGACGGACCCGGGGCAGGTCCGGGAGGCGATGCGGGGGGTGGATGTCGCCTACTACTTGGTGCACGCCCTGGGCAGCGGCCGCGACTTCGAGGAGACGGACCGGAGGGCGGCCCGGATCTTCGGGGAGGAGGCGCGCGCGGCGGGCGTGCGGCGCATCGTCTACCTCGGCGGTCTCACCCCGGAGGGTGTGCCGGAACGCGAACTGTCGCCGCATCTGCGGTCCCGGGCCGAGGTGGGGCGGATCCTGCTGGCGTCGGGGGTGCCCACGGCGGTGCTGCGGGCGGCCGTGGTCATCGGGTCGGGGTCGGCCTCGTTCGAGATGCTGCGGTACCTCACGGAGCGGCTGCCGGCGATGGTGACGCCGAGCTGGGTGCGGACCCCGATCCAGCCGGTGGCGGTACGCGACGTGCTGCGGTACCTCGTCGGCTGCGCGCGGCTTCCGGCGGAGGTCAACCGGACCTTCGACATCGGCGGGCCCGAGGTGCTGACGTATCGCGAGATGATGCAGCGGTACGCGGCGGTGGCGGGGCTGCCGCGACGGGTGATCGTCCCGGTGCCGGTGCTGACGCCGAGCCTGTCGAGCCACTGGATCGGCCTGGTCACTCCGGTGCCCGCCGCGATCGCCCGTCCGCTGGCGGAGTCGCTGCGCCACGAGGTGGTGTGCCGGGAGGACGACATCGCCGCCTACGTGCCCGACCCGCCGGGAGGCCGCCTCGGCTTCGACAGCGCGCTGCGGCTGGCGCTCCAGCGCATCCGGGAGGCGGAGGTGTCGACCCGCTGGTCGTCGGCCTCCGTGCCGTGGGCGCCCAGTGACCCGCTGCCGACCGACCCGGACTGGGCGGGCGGCAGTCTGTACACCGATCGGCGGGCCCGTCGGGTCGACGCCTCCCCGGAGGCGCTGTGGCGGGTGATCGAGGGGATCGGCGGGGAGCACGGCTGGTACTCGTTCTCGCTCGCCTGGGCGGTGCGGGGCCGGCTGGACCGGCTGCTGGGCGGGGTGGGACTGCGGCGCGGGCGGCGCGACCCCCACCGGCTGCGGGTGGGCGACTCGCTGGACTTCTGGCGGGTGGAGGAGGTGCGGCCGCGGCGGCTGCTGCGGCTGCGCGCCGAGATGCGGCTTCCGGGGCTCGCCTGGCTCGAGCTGCGGGTCGCCCGGGACGCGGAGGGCCGCACCGTGTACCTGCAGCGGGCGGTGTTCCATCCGCACGGTCTGGCCGGCCACCTCTATTGGTGTGGTGTCGCACCGTTCCACGGACCGGTGTTCGGCGGCATGGCGCGGAACATCGCGCGTGTGGCGGAGCGGTCGGCGCACGCCGGCGGGGCGCCCGGTGGAGAGGTCAGTCCTTCTCGGGTGCGCGCCCGGAGGTGAGTTCGTCGCCCATCGCCGCGAGGAAGCGCACGACGGTGCGCAGCTCGTCCTCGGTGAACCGCTGCCGTGCGGCGTCGGTGCTGCGGGCGAGCGGGCGGAAGTACGCGCGTGCGGTGTCGCGCCCGGCGGGCGCGTAGTGCAGGTGCACCACCCGTCCGTCCCCGGCGTCGCGGACGCGCCGGATGTGGCCGCCGCCCTCGAGCCGGTTGAGGCAGGCGCTGACGGCACCGGAGGTGAGGTCGAGATGCTCCCGCAGCCTCCCGGGCGTCATCGGACCTGCTCCGGGGTCCGCGTCGAGGAGCGCGGCCAGGGCGCGCACGTCGGTGTGGTGGAGGCCCTGCGCGTGCGCGAACTCCTGTGCGATGCGGTTGATCTCGCCGTTGATCCGGCGGAGCAGCACCGCGAACGTCTGGAGGTCGGTGTCGGGTTCGGTCCCCCGGGAGGACCCGCCGGATGAGTGCGCCACCCCTCCAGGGTAAGTTCTCTCAATGATTGAGATATTTCGAGTGTGAGGACACGCCGGATGCCCACCACGCCGCGCGCACTGCGATGGCTCGTACCCGTCCTGCTGCTGGTCGCCTGGCTCGGCCTCGGCGGGGTCGTCGGCCCGTACGCGGGCAAGCTCGGGGAGGTCGCCACCAACGACCGGACGGCCTTCCTGCCGCAGTCCGCCGAATCCACCCGCGCCCTGGAGGCCCAGCAGGACTTCCAGCCGAACCGGACGGTCCCCGCGATCGTGGTGTGGACCGCGGACGACGGCACGGTGACTCCCGGACAGCGGACGGCGGCGACCCGGGCGCTGCGGTCCCTCGCCGGCGACCCGGCAGTCTCCGGCGCCGTGTCGCCCGCCCTGCCCTCGCGGGACGGTGAGGCGCTGCAGGGCGTGCTGCAGCTGCGCTCCGACCTCGGCGAGGACGCCCCGGCCGCGATCGACCGCATCCGGCAGGCCGCGGCGGACGTGCCGGGCAGCACCGCGTACGTGGGCGGCCCGGCGGCGACCCAGGCGGACCTCTCCGACGCCTTCGCAGGCATCGACGGACTGCTGCTGGGCGTCGCACTCGGCGTCGTCCTGCTGATCCTGCTGCTCGTCTACCGCAGCGTGCTGCTCCCCCTGGTGATCATTCTCAGCGCGGTCCTCGCACTCTCGCTGGCCAGCGCCCTGGTCCACGTGCTGGCCGAACACGACCTGGTGCGGGTGGACGGGCAGGTCCAGGGCATCCTCTCCATCCTGGTCATCGGCGCCGCGACCGACTACGCCCTGCTGCTGTCCGCGCGTTTCAAGGAGGAACTGGCGGCACGCGCGGACGCCGACCGGCTGTCCGCGATGCGGACCGCCGTACGCCGGTCCGCCGGGGCGATCGTCGCCAGCGCCGCCACGGTCGGGCTCGGCCTGCTGGCCCTGCTGCTCAGCGACCTCGCCAACAACCGGGCGCTCGGCCCGGTGGGGGCGCTGGGCATCGCCTGTGCCGTCGTGGCGACCACGACCTTCCTCCCCGCCGCACTGGCGCTGCTGGGGCGTGCCGCCTACTGGCCCGCCCGCCCGCGGGAGACAGCGGCCGGGCCGGGGGCCGGGAACGGCATCTGGGGCCGGGTCGCCTCGCTCGTCGAGCGCGCACCCCGCCGCATCTGGGCGGGCACGCTGGTCGCGCTCCTGGCCTGCGCGGCCTTCGCCCCGCAGCTGGAGTCGGACGGCGTGCCGCTCGACGAGATCTTCGTCGACGACGCGCCGTCGGTGACCGCCCAGGAGAAACTGGCCGACCACTACCCCGGCGGCTCCGGCAACCCGGCCGTCGTCGTGGCGAACGCCGACGTCGTGCGCGAGGTCACCCGTACCGCCGCCCGTACCGAGGGCGTCACCCGGGCGGTGCCGCTCACCGGGTCGGGACGCCCCGGCGGCGGCACACCGCGGACGGTCGGCGGACGGGTGCTGATCGACGCCACCCTGGCCGCCCCCGCCGACAGCGACGCGGCACAGCGCACGGTCCAGCGGCTGCGGACCCGCCTGCACGCGGTCGAGGGCGCCGACGCCCTGGTCGGCGGATACACCGCACAGCAGTACGACACGCAGCAGGCCGCGCAGCGCGACCGCACGGTGATCACGCCCGTGGTACTTGGCATCATCGTGGTGATCCTCGCCCTGCTGCTGCGCTCACTGCTGATGCCGCTGCTGCTGGTCGCCACGGTGGCACTGAACTACTTCGCCACGGTCGGCATCGCCGCAGTCGTCTTCGACCACCTGCTGGGCTTCGGGGGCACCGACGCCTCCGTGCCGCTCTACGGCTTCGTGTTCCTGGTAGCGCTCGGCGTGGACTACAACATCTTCCTGATGACCCGGGTGCGGGAGGAGTCGTTGCGCCACGGCACCCGGGCCGGGGTGCTGACCGGACTGACCGCCACCGGCGGGGTCATCACCTCCGCCGGGGTTGTTCTGGCGGCGACCTTCGCGGCACTCGCCGTCATCCCGCTCGCCTTCCTGGTGCAGATCGCCTTCATCGTGGCGTTCGGCGTGCTGCTGGACACCCTCGTCGTGCGCTCGCTGCTGGTGCCCGCCCTCGTCCGGGACGCGGGGCCGGTGCTGTGGTGGCCGAGCGCGCTGCGCCACGACCCCCGGGCGCCGCGGGCCGACTCACCCGGCGAGGTGATTTCCCGGACCTGACCGCATCCGCGCGGCGCCGGCCCCGGGAAAGGGTGCACGTGCCCGATCCCGGACCCGCCGGAGTGATTCCGTGACCGTCTCCCTCGCCCTGTTCACCGCCGACCTGCGGCTGCACGACAACCCCGTGCTGCGAGCCGCCCTGGACGGGGCCGACGCGGTGGTGCCGCTGTTCGTCCTCGACGACGCGGTGCGCGCCGCCCGCTTCGACGCGCCCAACCGCCGGGCGTTCCTCGCCGACTGCCTGGGGGATCTCGACGCGGCGCTGCGGGACCGCGGCGGGCGGCTGGTGCTGCGCAGCGGCGACGTGGTGGCGGAGACCTGCCGTGCGGCGCACGAGTCCGGCGCACGCGACGTGCACGTCGCCGCCGACGTGAGCGGCTTCGCCCACCGGCGCGAGGACCGGCTGCGGTCCGCGCTGGAGGCGGACGGCCGCGCGCTGCACGTGCACGACGCGGTGACCACAGCGCTGGCACCCGGTGCCGTGACCCCGCAGGACCGGGACCACTTCGCCGTCTTCACCCCGTACTTCCGCCGCTGGGAGAGGGAACGCCTGCGGGACCCGCTGGCGGCGCCGCGCCGCGTCCCGGTGCCCGACGCCCTGCCCTCCGGGAGGATGCCCGCCCGGTCGGCGGTGGACGACGTCTCGCCCGGCCTCGCCCGGGGCGGCGAGACCGAGGGCCGCGACCGCTTCGCCCGCTGGGTACGCCACGGCATGGACGCCTACGAGGAACGCCACGACGACCTGTCCGGCGACGCCACCTCCCGGCTCTCCCCCCACCTCCACTTCGGCACGCTGTCCGCGGTGGAGCTGGTGCACCGCGCGCGGCAGCGGGGCGGGGCGGGCGCCGAGGCGTTCGTGCGGCAGGTCGCGTGGCGCGACTTCCACCACCAGGTGCTGGCGGCGCGCCCGCAGGCGGCCCGCGAGGACTACCGCACCCACCACGACCGCTGGCGGAACGACGAGCGGGCCGCCGAGGCGTGGCGGGCCGGCCGCACCGGCTACCCGATCGTCGACGCGGCGATGCGGCAGCTGCGCCACGAGGGCTGGATGCACAACCGGGGGCGGCTGCTGGCCGGCAGCTTCCTCGCCAAGACGCTGTACCTGGACTGGCGGATCGGCGCCCGCCACTTCCTCGACCTGCTGGTGGACGGCGACGTCGCCAACAACCAGCTCAACTGGCAGTGGGTGGCCGGAACCGGTACCGACACCCGCCCCAACCGGGTGCTCAACCCGCTCGCCCAGGCCAAACGCTTCGACCCCGACGGACGGTACGTGCGCCGCTGGGTCCCCGAACTCGCCGACCTCGACGCGCCCGCCGTCCACACCCCCTGGAAGCTCCCCGGCCCGGAGCGCGCCGCCCTCGACTACCCGGATCCCCTCGTCGACCTCGCCGAGGGCCTGGACCGCTTCCGCCGGGCCCGCGGCGCGGACTGACGCCGGAGGCACGCCGCACCCCCGCATCCCGCGTGGCGCTGCACGGCGGACGGGACGGCCTCCGGTAGAAGAGGGACGACCGCTTCCGCCCTCCGAAGGGGCCCGCATGCAGCACACCGCCCCGGCCCGGCCGCCGAGGAGGACGGTCCCGGGCCGCACCGACCACGTCGTCGTGGTCGGTGCCGGCCTCGCCGGGCTCTCCGCCGCACTCCACCTGCTCGGCGCGGGGCGCCGCGTCACCGTGCTGGAACGCTCCGGCGTCCCGGGCGGCCGGGCCGGACGGATCGACCTGGGCGGCTTCCGGATCGACACCGGCCCGACGGTGCTGACGATGCCCCACCTCCTCGACGAAGCGCTGGCCGCCGTCGGCACGTCCGTCGCGGAACGGCTGGAACTGCTGCCGCTGCATCCCGCCTACCGTGCCGAGTTCGCCGACGGCACCCGGCTGGACGTGCACACCGACCCGGAGGCGATGGAGGACGAGGTGCGGCGCTTCGCCGGCCCGCGGGAGGCCGCCGGCTACCGGGACCTGCGCCACTGGCTCACCCGCCTCTACCGAACCCAGATCGGACGCTTCATCGACGCCCACGTCGACGCGCCCCGCGACCTGCTCCACCGGGACCTGGTGCGGCTCGCCGCCCTGGGCGGGTTCGGCCGCCTCGACCGGGCCGTGGGGAGATTCCTCGCGGACGAACGGCTGCGCCGGGTGTTCTGCTTCCAGGCCCTCTACGCCGGGGTGCCGCCGGCACGCGCACTGGCGGCCTACGCCGTGATCGCCTACATGGACACCGTCGCCGGAGTCTGGTTCCCCCGGGGCGGCATGCACGCGGTCGGCACGGCCCTGGCGGAAGCCGCCCGCGACGCGGGCGGCACGTTCCACTGGCACTGCGAGGCGTCGTCGCTGGAACGCTCCGGTGAACGGGTGCGCGCCGTCCTGACGGCCGACGGGAGGCGTCTCCCCTGCGACGCCGTGGTGCTCACCGCCGACCTGCCGCTCTCCTACCGGCTGCTGGGCCGCACCCCGCGGCGCCCGCTACCGCTGCGGCACGCACCGTCCGCGGTGGTGCTGCACGCCGGCACGGACCGGACCTGGGACCGCCTCGCGCACCACACCCTCTCCTTCGGGGCGGCATGGCGGCGCACCTTCGACGAACTGACCCGCACGGGCCGCCTCATGAGCGACCCCTCGCTGCTCGTGTCCCGGCCCACCACGCACGACCCGGCGCTCGCCCCGCCGGGCCGCCACCTGCACTACGTCCTCGCGCCCTGCCCCAACACCGACGTCGGGCCGGACGCCGCGGCCTGGCGCGAGCTGGGCCCCCGCTACCGCGACACGCTCGTCGCCGCCCTGGAGGAGCGCGGCCTCACCGGCCTGGACGCCGCCATCGAGGAGCAGGTGCTGGTCACCCCGGCCGACTGGGCCGCCCAGGGCCTGGCCGCGGGAACACCGTTCTCCGCGGCCCACACCCTGGCCCAGACCGGCCCGTTCCGTCCCCGGAGCACCGTGCGCGGCACGGAGAACGCCGTGCTGGCGGGCTGCGGCACCACGCCGGGCGTCGGCATCCCCACCGTGCTGCTCTCCGGCAAACTGGCCGCCGCCCGCATCACCGGAGGCGGCGCGCACCCGCCCGCACGCGTTCGGCCGACACGGGTGTTCCACCGACACGGGTGAGCTCCGGTCGCGGACGGGCGCGCCGGAATGCGGCCGGGACCCGCGTCCCGCAGACTCAGCCCCATGACCGAGCGTGAGCTGACCGCCGCCGGCATCACCGACCCGTCGCTGCGCCGGGACTACGCCGTGAGCCGGCGCCTCAACGCCCGCCACGGGCGCACCTACTTCCTGGCGACCCGGCTGCTCCCTCCGGAACGGCGTCCGGCGGTGCACGCGCTGTACGGCTTCGCCCGCTGGGCCGACGACATCGTCGACGACCTCTCGGCCGACGTTCCGCCGTCGCAGCGTGCCGCCGCTCTGGCTGCCTGGGAACGGGAGCTCGCGGACGGCCTGCGCACCGGCGCGAGCAGGGAACCGGTGGTGCGGGCCCTGTCCGACACGGCCCGGCGGTACGGCATCCCCCACCGGCACTTCACGGACTTCCTTGCGTCGATGCGGCAGGACCTCGACACCACGGACTATGCCGACTACGCCGCGCTGCGCGCCTACATGCACGGTTCCGCCGCCGTCATCGGGCTGCAGATGGTGCCGGTGCTGGGCACCGTCACCGCCGAGGAGGAGGCGGCGCCGCACGCCGCGGCGCTGGGCGTCGCGTTCCAGCTGACCAACTTCGTCCGCGACGTCGGCGAGGACCTGGACCGGGGCCGGGTCTACCTGCCCGCCGACCTGCTGGCAGCCCGCGGCGTCGAACGGGACCTGCTGCTGTGGAGCCGCCGGACCGGGCGCGGCGATCCCCGGATCACCGCCGCGTTGGAGGACGCGGCCGCCCTGACGCGCGGCGTCTACCGGGAGGCGGAGCCCGGGATCGCCCTGCTGGACCCGGTGTCCCGGCCCTGCATCCGTACGGCGTTCGCGCTGTACCGGGGGATCCTCGACACGGCTGCCACCGCCGGATTCCCGGTGGTGCACCGGCGGGTGACCGTGCCGCGGCGGCGACGCGCGGCCGTTGCGGCACGCGGGGCGGCGGCCGTCGGCGCGGCGCGGTTCCGCGCACGCGGGTCCGCGTCCCCGGGGCGGCGGCTCCCCGGCACGGACCGCCGGGCGGCGCTGCCCGGCGAGGCCCCCCGGTGACGTCGGGCCGCTCCCGCCGCGTCCCGCTGACCTGGCGCCACCGCCGGCACGGTCGGCGCTCGACCTGGCAGGAGGCAAAGCCCGCGGTCGTCGCGGACGCCCTGCGGGCGGCGCTGGGCAGACCGACGGGCAACTGGTACGTGGTGTGCGGCAGCCGCGAGGTGCGGGAGGGTGTCCCCTTCGGGGTCCCGCTCGGTGGGCACGAGGTCGTGGTGTGGCGCGGTCCCGGCGGCGCCCTGCGGGCCGGGCCGGGCATCTGCCCGCACCTGGGCGCACCGCTGCGGGAGAGTCCGGTGCGCTGCGGGAGGATCGTCTGCCACTGGCACGGGCTCGTGCTGGACGGCGGCCCGTTCGCGGGGTGGGAGCCGTACCCGGTCCACGACGACGGGGTGCTGGTGTGGGTGCGGCTGGACGCGCTGGGCGGGGAGCGTCCGCTGCCGCGTCCCCCGGTGCCCGCACGGCCGCCGGCCGGGACGGTGCTGGACGCGGTGACGCGGACCGCGGGGGTGTGCGAGCCGGAGGACGTGGTGGCCAACCGCCTCGATCCGTGGCACGGGGCGTGGTTCCATCCGTACGCCTTCACCGACCTGACGGTGGAGCAGGCCGGGCCGGAGAAGTTCGTGGTGCGGGTGTCGTTCCGCGTGGCGGGACGGCTGGTGGTGCCGGTGCGCGCGGTGTTCACCGCGCCGGGGCCGCGGACGGTGGTCATGCGCATCGCCGAGGGCGAGGGCGCGGGTTCGGTGGTGGAGACGCACGCGACACCGCTGGGCGGCGACGCGCAGGGACGGCCGCGGACCGCCGTGGTGGAGGCGGTGCTGGCCTGTTCCGGACGGCGGGGCTTCGCGGTGGCGCGCCGGGCGGCTCCGGCGCTTCGTCCGCTGGTGCGCCGCGCGGCGGACCGGTTGTGGCGCGACGACCTGGCGTACGCGGAACGGCGCTGGGCGCTGCGCAGCACGGGCCGCTTCCCGGGCTGACGCCCGCACCCCGGTGCGGTTCCGGGGTCGTTCAGGCCAGGGCGGCGAGCCGGCGCAGCAGGGGTGAGCGGCCGCGCCGCGGCACCGTCCACAGTCGCTGCCCGCGCACGCCCCACTGCTCCAGCAGCGCGTTCGCGGCCAGGAAGCCGGTGGTCGCCGCGCGTTCCATCAGGGCGACGGGCAGGTCGCAGCGGACCAGGTCGCCCGCCAGCACGATGCGCGGGTCGGATGTGCGGACGCCCGGACGGTCCGCGAAGCCGCCCACCGGGAACAGCGGGCAGTCGGCCCGCCACTCGTGCCGGGCGTCGACGACGGTGGCGGCCCGTGTCTCCGGGTACACCGCGTGGAGCTGCGCCCGCAGCTGCCGCTCCACCTCGCGGTGGTTCTCCCGCACCGCGTACGCGTGGAGTTCGACGACGGACCCGCCGCTGCGGGCCGCCCAGCGCGCGGCCTCGCCCTCCCAGCGCTCCAGGACGCTGACGTTGTCCAGCGGGCCGTAGCCGGCGGTGCCGAGGAATCCGGGACGCTCCGCTGCCACCGGCCGATCCAGCCACAGTCGGGACACCAGGAAGGGCGGCGCGGTCCGCAGCCGCCCCACCGCGGCGCGCCAGGCGGCGTCGCCGACCTCCGGGGAGCGCTCGACCAGGCCGCGGAGGCCGTCGGTGTCGAGCGCGAGGACGACCGCGTCCACCGGGCAGGCGTTCCGGGGGCCGCCGGTGTGGACGGTGAGACGCTCACCGTCGCGACAAAGGGCCGCGACCGGGGCCGAGGTCTCCACGTGTGCCCCGTGTCCCGCCAGGTAGCGGGCCAGCGGGCGCCACAGCGCCTGCGGGTACGGCTCGTCGGGCACGTCGAAGAGGAGTCCCTCGCTGGAGCCGAGGAAGTACAGGTGGAACATGAGCGCCAGTTCGGCCGCGGACAGCTCGTCGGGGTCGGCGAAGAAGCTGCGGGAAAAGACCTCGAACGCCAGGTGCCGCGCCGCAGGGGGGAAGCCGACGGCGTCCAGGTACTGCTGGGCGCTGGTGCCGTCCAGGGCCCGGTAGATCCCGGGCACCCGCACGTCCAGCAGGGGCAGTGCGGCTCCGGGCCGCAGCCGGGGCAGGTCCCGGCTGCGGAAGGTCTCGCTCGTGGCGGCGAAGGCGAGCGCGTTCCAGGGCGGTGTCCGGGGCAGGCGGCGGAACCCGTCGCACGGGCCGTCGCGGTGCCGCAGCGGATACTCCGGGAGGGGGCGGAGCATGCCGAGAGAGCCGTCGACGCGCCGCAGCAGGCCCCGCAGGTTGTAGTACTGCCGGAAGAAGGCGTGGAAGCCACGGCTCATCGTCACCGTGCTGCCGTCCCGCAGCTGTTCGGGCCGGCCGGTGAGGCGACCGCCGAGTTCGGGCTCCCGTTCCCAGAGTGTGACGCGGGCGCCGCGCTCGGCCAGTGCGGTGGCGGCGGCGATTCCCGCGATACCGCCGCCGACGACTCCGATGTGCGGGGGCGGCGACCCGAAGCGCGGCGCGCCGGGCGGCGGTGGGACCGTCTCGGCACGGCGGTCCCGGCCGCGCCGGGCGGGCGCGGCGGCCCGGGAGCCGGTGGAAGCGGACGGGTCGGGGGTGCGCAGGAAGGGCAACGGGCCTCCTCGGCGGTCGGGTCAGGTTCCCCCGCCGCGCGGGCGGCGGCGGAGGAAGGGAAGCTCGGCGGCGGTCCGGAGCATCGGGAGCACGGGCGCGGCGGCGCCGATCCGCAGGTCTTCGAGCGGAGAGGTTCCCCCGTCCAGGAACCGGAGGAGTTCCGGGGCACGGTGGTGCCGGAACAGTTCCTCGAAGAGGACGGCGCCGCTGATCCTGCCGGTGTCCAGGGCCCGCAGCAGGACGGCGTCCATGGCGCGGGCGCGGCGGGAGTGCAGGCGTGGCGGCAGCGGGGTCCGGCCGGCGCACAGCGCGTCGGCGACGTGGTGCACCTGGCGCTGCACCGCGGCGAAGGTGTAGCCGGTCGAGGGACGGGTGGCTCCCGCGGCGGCTCCGAGAGGGAACACGCGGGCCCCGGTACGGCGCGGGAACACCGCGTCGGTCATGGGGATGACGCCCTGTTCGGCCGCTTCCACCCGGTAGTGGCCGAGCCGCAGCACGGTGTCCGCGTAGTGGCGCAGCGCCCGCTCGTAGGCCGCACGGTCCAGGACGCCGGAGGAGAACTCGGTGTACTCCACGAGGGCGGTGCGGGAGTCGAAGGGCAGTACGTAGCCGAAGGCGAGGCCGTGGTGCGGCTGCGGGACGCGGAAGTCCATCAGTTCGGCGACCCCGGGGTCGAAACGGTCGCGGGCCGTGCGCAGGAACCAGCCGCGGAAGTGCTGGAGCAGCAGCGTGCGCGCGGGTGGGAGCGGCCGCTTCGGCCGGGAGTCGAAGACCCACCGTGCACGCATCCCGCTGCGGTGGCCGTCCGCCGTGACGCAGCGGACGGACGCCGCGTCGGAACCGTCCGTGACGCCCGTGACGGTGGCCGCGACACGCCGCACCCGGCCGTCCTCGGACAGCAGTCGGGAGACCTCACGGGCGTAGGTGGCGGAGCGGATCATCCGGTAGCGCAGCGGGGCGGTGTCCCGTTCGACCGCCCCGCCGGTCGGCCCGTGCACCCGGAGGCGGCCCCAGGACGCCTCTTCGAAGCGGTCGGGTTCGGCGTCGTCCGGGCCCCAGAAGCACCAGGTGCGGTCCGGGGCACGCCGGCGGGTGTCGGGTGTCTCCAGGAGCGCGACGGTACGCGGTCCGCGGGACGCGGGAGCGCGCGCGAGCAGCCGTGCGAGCGAGAGTCCGGCTGCTCCGGCGCCGATGACGACGACGTCCGCCTCACGCACCGGGCGGTTCCCCTCTCTCCCCGGGCAGCCGCCCGCGGACCGCGGGGTCACCGGGCCGGACGGCCGCCGCGTCGGAGGGCTCGGGGGTGTCGGGGGTGTCGGGGGTGCCGGGAGTGTCAGCGGTGTCGGGAGTGTCAGCGGTGTCGGGAGTGTCAGCGGTGTCGGCAGTGGCAGGACTGTCGGAGGCGAGGCTGTCCAGCAGGGCGTGCCACACGCGGTGCGGCGGCCGTTCGACGGCGTCCTCGGGCCGGGCGGCGCGCGCCGCCGCCACCACGCGGCGGAGGGACCGCCACCGCGCCGAGCACGCGGGGCAGGCACGGAGGTGGCGCTGCTGCGCGGCGGTGAGTGTCCCGGGTTCCTCGCCCAGGGAGTACGCGGCCAGGCACGCGGGGTCGATGTGGTGCACGCGCAGTACCTCCTGTCGTGCCGGCAGGCCTGCGGAAGCCTACCGGCACTGTGGGTGTTCCTCGGTGACCCCGGGTCACCGGGCGGGTGACGCGCGGCGCCGGTGTCCGGTGCGGTCAGCGGGTGTCGGCGTCCGCCAGGCGGCGGCGGAGCCGGTGCAGGCCCCGGCGGGCGTGGCTCTTGACGGTGCCGAGAGCGAGGCCGGTGAGTTCGGCGATCTGGGTCTGCGTCAGATCGTCGTAGAAGGCCATGCGGAGGACGCGTCGCTGCCCTTCCGGCAGGGCTGCGAGCTCCTCGGCGACGAGCACCCTGTCGAGCGCCGCCTCGGTCTCGGAGGGGAGTCGCGCGGTGCGCTGCTCCTCGCGGGCCGCCGCCAGCGTGGCGAGGTCGCCGCGGCGGGTGCGGGCCGCGAGGGCGTCGGCGACCTTCCGCCGGGTGATGCCGACCAGCCAGCCGGCGAGCGTGCCGCGGTCCGGCCGGTATCCGTGGCGGCCGCGCCAGGCGGCGAGGAACACCTGCTGGGTGACGTCCTCGGCTTCGCCGCGGTCCCCGAGCGCGCGCAGCGCGAGGGTGTGGACCAGTGCCGACCACCGCTGGTAGACGGCGGCGAGCGCGAGTTCGTCGCCGTCGAGGAAGCGTGCGGCCGTCTCCTCGTCCGCGCGGCTCTCCTCCGTCGGGGCGTGCAGGGCGCCCCCGGGGCCGGTCGCGGGGTGCGGCACGGTCCTCGCGGGGGCCGGGCGGCGATCGGTGCTGCGGGCTGGCTGGGTGGTGGCCGTCATGGCGGGCTCCTCGCTCCGGTGACCGGGCCGGACGGTGCCGGGGGCCCTGTTCCGCAGTCCGCGGGCGCCCGGCTCCGAACGGCTCGTGGCTACCGGCGAGACTTCCCGAAGCGTTGCACGACGACAACTCGCATCGTTTGTGCGTCGTATAGTGGGTGGCATGGAGCGCTCCGCACCCCCTCCCGGCCTGACCACCGGCGCCGTGGCCCGGCGGCTCGGCGTGTCACCCACCACGCTGCGGTCCTGGGACCGCCGGTACGGCATCGGCCCGAGCGTGCGTGAGGAGGGCCGGCACCGGCGCTGGTCACCTGAGGACGTCACGGTGCTGCAGGAGATGTGCCGGCTGACCGCCGCGGGAGTGCCGCCTGCCGAAGCCGCCCGGGCCGCTCGCGCCCCCGCGGGGACCGGATCACCCCGGGGCGTCCCGGGGACGCGCGGGGAGCGGTCGGGCGGCGCCGGCGGCGGGTTGCCGCTGGGCGACGTGCGCCAGGAGTGCCGGGGCCTGGCCCGGGCCGCGGTGCGGCTGGACGCCGCAGCCCTGGGAACGGCCCTGGACACCGCCGTCCGCGACCACGGCATCCTCGCGGCCTGGGAGGAGGTGATGGTGCCGACCCTGCGGGCCGTCGGGCGCAAGTGGGAAGCGGCCGGGGACAGGTACGTGGAGGTGGAACACCTTCTGTCCTGGCACGTGTCGGCCGCGCTGCGGAGTACGGCGGCAGCGACCGCGTCCGCAGCACCGCCGGAAGGCACGGGCAGCGGCCCGGCACCGGGGCCGGTTGTGCTCGCCTGCGTACCCGGGGAACTGCACGTCCTCCCGCTCGAAGCACTGTTCGCGGGCCTCGGGTGCCGGGAGGTGCCGGTGCTGATGTTCGGCGCGGCGGTGCCCGCGCCCGCGCTGGAGGAGGCCGTCCGGCGCACCGGGCCGTCGGCCGTGGTGCTCTGGTCGCAGTCGCGCTCCACGGCCAGCCGTCCGCTGGCCCGTCATCTGGCGGCGATGACGTGGGGGGTACGCGGAGCGCGCGGCCGGCCGGCCGTCGTCGCGGCCGGGCCGGGCTGGGCGGGCGGGCCGCTCCCCGGACTGCACCGCCCGCACGGCCTGCGCGACGCGCTGGAGCTGCTCGAACGGCTCGCCCTTCCTCCGGGGGCGGACACGTCGCGGGCGGGTCCCACCGGGGGCGGCACCGGCGATGCACAATGACGCGGCGGCAGTGACCCCGTGAGGAAGGGCGGTCCGATCGGCATGACGGCACCCGGCAACGGCGGTGGAGGGGACGTCCTCGTGGTCGGAGCGGGCCTGGCCGGGCTTGCCTGTGCCACGGATCTGGTCGCGGCCGGCAGGTCCGTGCAGGTGCTGGAGGCCTCCGAGGTCGTCGGAGGAAGGATGCGGACCGACCGGGTCGACGGGTTCCTCCTCGACCACGGGTTCCAGGTGTTCAACACCTCCTACCCGCAAGTACGGCGCCGCTTCGACCTCCCCGCGCTGCGGCTGTGCCCGCTCACGCCCGGCGCGCTGGTCCGCACCTCCGACGGCGGCCTGCGGCGGCTGGCTGACCCCACCCGACAGCCCGGCTCCTGCGCGGACCTGATGCCGGGACGACTGATGTCCGCACGGGATCTGCTCGCTCTCGGCGTGCTGTCGGCCCGCGACATGCTCGCGCCGGCCCGTCCGGTCAAGGGAGCGCGTGACACGACGACGCTGACGGCCCTGGCGGACGCCGGCCTCTCGCCCGAACTGGTCGAGGAGTTCTTCCGACCCTTCCTCTCCGGGGTCTTCCTCGAGGAGGAGCTGGAGACCTCCGCCCGGTTCTTCCACCTCGTCTGGCGGAGCATGCTGCGCGGCACGCAGTGCCTGCCGCGGTCCGGGATCGGCGCCGTTCCCCAGCAGCTGGCCGCCGCGCTCCCGCCGGGAACCGTGCGCTTGGGCACGCCCGTGTCCGCACTCACCGACGACGGGGTGGCGCTGGACGGGGGCGGGGAACTCTCCGCCGACCGGGTGGTGGTGGCGACCGGTCCGGAGGCGGCGGCACAGCTGCTGCCGGGGCTGGAGGTACCCGCCACCCGGACCGTGACGACGCATTACCATGCGGCACCCCGCCCGCCCCTGAACGAGCCCACCGTGCTGGTGGACGCGCAGCGCCGCTTCCTGAACACCTGTGTGGTGTCGCAGGCTGCGAGCAGCTACGCGCCGGAGGGCCGGGCGCTGGTCGCCACCTCCGTGCTGGGCGGCGACGGACCGGAACAGGACGCCGTGCTGCGGGGCACTCTCGCCCGCGCGTACGGCACGGACACCGGCGGTTGGGAGCACATCGCCGTCCGCACGGTGCCCGGGGCACTGCCCGCCATGCCGGCTCCCTGGCCGCTGACGCGCACCACCCGGGTGGGCGTCCGCCGCTTCGTGTGCGGCGATTACCGGGCGACGGGCTCCGTGCAGGGCGCGCTGGCCTCCGGTTCCCGCGCGGCCCGGGAGGTTCTGGCGGCCTCGGGCGGCGGCCGGAGGAGATAGCGGGCCCCACCTCCGGCGCACGGGCCCCTGACGGCGCATCACCTCCGGGGTGGGGAGTACCGGATGCCTCCGCAGGCGCTCCCGGGACTCGGACCCCAGGGAGGTAGGTACGCATGAGTCCGGCGGGTTAGACACGGTTCGGTCTTCCGCACCGGTGACGTGGAACGTGCCCGTGGGCGGCGCGGTGGTCGTCGCGGCGCTCGCTCTCGCCGAGGAGCGTCCCGCCGGTCGCACCGCACGGCGCGTGGGGTCCGCGGCGGGCGGGCAGGCGCAGGCCGGCGGAGAGCGCGACCGGGAGACCGACCGGACGGCGACGGAGCCGACGCAGCAGTCGACGGGGACGCGCGGACGCCAGTGTCATGCCTGCGGGCGCCGGGCCCGCTGGTCGGCGACGCCGATCAGCAGCGCCGCGAGCACGAACGCCAGGGAGACGCCGACGCTCGACCGGAAGGCGAGGGCCCAGGCGGCCCCGGCGCCCGGGGCATGGGTGAAGAAGACGCTTCCGGTGGCGGCGATGCCCACGGCCGAACCGATGCGCTGCCCGGTCTGCAGGACCCCGCCGGCGCTGCCGCCCTGCTCGGGCGGCACGTCGGCGAGCGTGAGGGTCTGGTTGGGGGCGATCACCGTGCCACTGCCCAGGCCGGCGACCAGCAGGGGCGCGGCGACGGCGGCGCCCGCGTGGTGCCCCGGCACGAACGACACCGCGAGGATCACCAGCGCCAGCCCGGCGGCCACCGTGCAGAGGGCGGCCACGACCAGGCCGCGACCGTGGCGGGCCACCAGGCGGCCGCTGAACGCCGCGCTGAGCGCAGAGCCCAGGGCGAACGGCGTCGTGGTCAGCCCGGCACCGAGCGCGCTGTACCCGAGCCCGGCCTGGAGGTAGAGGGTGAGCACGAAGAAGACGGAGGTGAATCCGGCGAAGTAGCAGAGCATGAGCAGCGAGCCCAGGGTGTAGGACCGCAGCCGGAACAGGCGCAGGTTCACCAGCGGCTGCGCCCAGCGGGCCTGGCGGCGCTCCCATGCCACGAAGAGAGCGAGCAGGACCAGTGCTACGGGAACCAGCAGCCATGCTGCCGCCCCCTGCCACTGACGTCCCTGGACGAGCGGCAGCAGGAGGCATCCGACTCCGGCCCCGAGGAGCAGCACGCCCGCCGGATCCAGGTCGCGCAGCGAAACCCGGCCGTGGTCGCCGGGTGCGGGCAACAGGCGTCCCGCCAGGGCGAACGCGACCGCACAGACCGGCAGGTTCACGAAGAAGATCCACCGCCAGCCGTGCTCCGCTCCGAACAGGTGGATGATCACGCCGCCGAGCACCGGCCCGACGGCGGTGGACAGGCCGACGACCGCGCCGAACATTCCGAAGGCCTTGGCCCGCTCCGCTCCTCGGAAGAGCTGCTGGATCAGCGCCGACACCTGGGGCGCGACGAGCCCGCCCGCGAGCCCCTGGAAGAGGCGCGCGGTCACCAGCCAGGTCGGGGTACGGGCGGCTCCGCACAGGGCGCTCGCCGTGCCGAACAGCGCCAGGCCCGTCATGAACAGCAGGCGCCGCCCGCGAGCGTCGCCGAGCCGTCCCGCAGGCACCAGGAGCAGCCCGTAGGAGAGCGCGTACCCGGCGAGAACCCACTGGATCGCGCTGGCGGAGGCGCCGAGTCCCGCCCTGACGGACGGCAGCGCCACGTTGACGATGGACACGTCCAGCAGGGTCATGAACCCGGCGGTCAGGCAGACCGCGAGGGCCTTCCACCGCCTCGGGTCCGGCACGTAGCTCTCCGCCATGCGCCCCGGGTTCCCCCGTCCGTCGTCGCCGTCACGGTCACGCACCGGCTGCCGCGCTTCCGCGGCGCTGCGCGCACCGTGCTTGTGTTGTGCCGATGGAACGCGTGGGGGTGCCGCCGCGGTCGGCACTGCCCCACGCTGACCCCCGCGGCCGCTTCCTGACCGGAGGACTGACCTCCGTGTTACCGGTCAGCGGCTCGCTACTCCCCCACGGTGCCGGATGATGCGACGGAGGCGGCGCGCGAGCGGCGGGCGGCCGCCCCTGGAGCGCGTCGAACGTCCGGGAGGCGGTCCGCGACCGGGCTACGGGCGGGCCGACCGGCAACGGGGCCGGCCCGCCCGGGGAGGTCAGCCGGGGGTGGTGTACTCCAGTGTCAGGGAGGCGTCGGTGCCGGAGCCGAGGAACGCGTAGGCCGTGGCGGCCGGGAAACCGGTGAACCGCAGCCGGACCTGGGTGGTGCCGGTGGGGTCGACGGCGGCCAGTCCGGCGGCGGAGAAGCTGCCGGAGTCGGCGGTCCCGGAGGTGAAGCGGGAGATCGAGGCCGCCGCGGGGGCGTCCGCTCCTGCTGCCCAGTCCGCCGGCGTCACGCCGCAGTCCCCGCCCAGGCAGCCGCTGTGCACGTCCACCGCGAGCGTGTTGCCCGCCGGGTCGGACCACGGGTCGCCGCTGCCGCTGCGCCGCAGGACGGTGAGGTGGGCTCCGGTCACGGTGGCGTCGTCGGGCAGTGCGGAGGTGTCGAAGGACAGCACGGTCCGGTTGTGCAGTCCGTCCGTGCCCCGGCCGACGGCTGCCCCGTAGTAGGTCTCCAGCGTGCCGACGGTGGCCGACGACCCGTCGGACGCGGCCTTGACGTACCCGTCGCGGGAGTCCTCGCTGTGCGCCACCAGGGTCCCGTCGCCGGGGTCGGTGCCACCGCCGCCGCTGCCGAGGCCCCAGAACTCGGCGATGTGGTGGGCGGCGCAGATGTCCGCGTCGAGCACGTATGCGGCGGTGCTCCCGCACTGGCCGGCGCCCGTGCCGGGGTCGACGGGCTGTCCGTGCGCCATTCCGGTGATCTCGTACGCCTCCACGACCGGGTTCCCCCCGCCGTCCTCGTAGACCCGGTGCGGGTATCCCGCGACGGTGTCGGAGAGGTCGGCGGTGGCGTCGGTGCCGTGCACGTCGGTCCACTGCTCGACGAGTTCACGCTGGTTCTGCGGAACGACGGTGGTGTCCGAGGTGCCGTGCCAGACCGACAGCGTGGGCCAGGGACCGGTGTAGGAGGAGGCCTGCCGCACTTCGTCGCCCCACTGCGCGGGCGTGCGGTCCACCCCGGGGTTCATGCAGGTGTAGGCATCGAGCACGCTGCTCGCGCAGCGGTACGGCAGGCCGGCGACGACCGCACCCCCGGCGAACCGGTCGGGGTAGGCGGCCATCATCACGGCGGTCATGGCACCGCCGGCGGACAGTCCGGTGACGTAGGTCCGGCCGGAGGCGGAACCGGCATCGGCGACCATCCGGTCCACCATCTGCACGACGGAGAGGGCCTCGCCGCCGCCGCGCGAGGTGTCGCTGTCCTGGAACCAGTTGAAGCATCCGTTGGCGTTGTTGGTGCTCCGCTGTTCCGGCAGCAGCAGCGCGAAGTCCAACTCGTCGGCGAGCTCCGTCCATCCGGTCTCGTCGTCGTAGTCGGCGGCACTCTGCGTGCAGCCGTGCAGGGCGACGACCAGGGGTCTGCCGGACTCCAGGCCGTCGGGCACGTAGCGGAACATCCGCAGGTTCCCCGGGTTCGACCCGAAGGAACCCACCTCCTCCAGGGAGGCGGCGCGCGCCGACGACGGGGCGGCGAGCATCGCGCCCACGGTGGCCAGCACGGCGAGCAGGACGGTGGCCCAGCGGCGGAAGGCGGGCCCGGACGCGGCGGGTGTGTGCGGGGCGTACGGCATGCGCATCGCGGCTCCAACGCTCTACGGGTGTGAGGTGCGTCTCATGCTCCGCAGGACGGTAGGGGCGAGGGCCACCGCCGAGCACCGGCCGGGTGCCACACAATCCCGCACCCCGCATGGTGGGCGCGTACATGTCACACCAGGATTCCGGGGCCACGGGCCGGGCGTTCCCCCACGTCCGGGCCCGGCGGCCCCTCAGAGACGGCCGGACACGACACGTTCGGCGAGGAACTCCTCGAACGTGCCCGTCCCGACAGCCCGTTCGGGGCACAGTTGGTAGCCGGCACGGAACGCGGCCGCCGTCCTCCCGGGCAGCCGCAACGGCACCACGCGGCGATGCCGCCCCGCCGCGCGCAGGGTCGCCCGGGCCAGCTCGACGGCGTCACGGACCCGGGGGCCGCCCATCTCCGGAACCCGCCCCGCCGCCGGCTCCTGCGCCAGCGCCGCGAGCCGGTCGGCGACCTCCGTCACCGCGACCGGCTGAATCCGCAGCCCACGCAGCGTGAACACGACGGGGAGCCGCCGCTGCGCCAGCGTCATCCCGGCCACCAGGCCGTGGAACTGGGTGGCCCGCAGAATCGTCCAGGGCAGTCCCGAGGACTCCACGAGGCGCTCCGCCGCGAGCTTCTGCCGGTAGTAGAAGAACGGGATGCGGTCGACGCCCACGATGGAGATGTAGACCAGGTGCGGCCGGGCCCCGGACTTCCGGGCCTCCTCGACGAGCCGCCGCGTCTGCCGCACGTCCGTGCGCCCGTCGGTGGCGCAGTGCACCACGGCGCCCACGCCGTGCAACGCCTCCGGCAGGCCCCGGCCGCTGCGCAGATCGGCCCGCGCCCACCCGTACGGACGGTCGTCGCCGGGCGGCCGCTCACGTCGGCTCATCACGCGGACCGCGACGCCGTCGCTCAGCAGCCGCTCGACGGTGGGACGACCGAGGCTTCCCCTGCCGCCGGTGACCAGTACGGGCTGATCCATCGGTCTCCGTTCGCCCATCGTGCTCCGCCGCGGACGGCAGCGCCGACCGCGCTGCCGTCCGACCATCTGTGTCCGGCGGGTTCTAGCCGGTGAAGACGTCACCGCCCGCCGGACGGCTGTCCTCCTCGCTCCGGTCGCGCAACCTGCGGGCCTTCTCCCGCAGCCGCTCCCGTTCCTGCAGGTCGTCCGTCCGCTCGGCGGCCTCGTTCAGCTGCTGCGCCTTCGCCCGCATCTGCTGCACACGGCCGCTCAGCTCCTCCTCGGCTCCCATCATCACTCCTCGGTCCCGTGACGAGAGATGTCCTCCCAGCGAAGCAGACCCGCCGTGACACGGCATCCGGACGGCCGCCAGACCGGGCGGAGCGGCTCATCCGGCGAAGGGCGCGACGATCGCCGGCACGGAGGCGGGAGCCCCACCGAAGGCGCGGACCGCCGCCTCCTTCACCGGGGCGGGTTCAGGCCGGCCGGGCGAGCTGCACCTGGCGCTCGGTCTCGGCGAAGCCGAGCTTCTCGTAGAGCGCGACGGCCTGCTGCCCACCGGCCACGATCACCAGCGTGGTGGCGCGCAGTTCCGTGAGGGCCCAGTGGCCCGCATGGCGGACCACGGCCGAGGCGAGACCCTGCCGCCGGAGGTCCGGGTGCGTGTGGACGTTCTGGAAGCGGGCGAGGCCGCTGCCGTCGGTGAAGACGCCGGTTCCGGCACGCATCCGGCCGTCGACGAACGCGCCGAACCACGCCCCGTAGCCCTCCTCGCAGAGGCGCCGGTACTCCTCCTGCCGTCCGGTGACGTACGCGCGGTGCGCGGGATTCGAGGAACCCGACTCCACCGACTCCCAGCGCAGTTCGTCGGCCTGCCGCCAGTCGTCGTCCCCCGACAGGGGGCGCACGTCGACGCCCGGGGGCAGCCGGTCCGGGGCGGCCATCTCCTCCGCGGTGAGGACGGCGCTCGTCTCGAGGGTGGTGCCGAGGGCCGCGAGCTCGGCCGCGTCGCCGGCCTCGCCGTCGGTGCCGTCCACACCGAGGGCGAAATGGGTGACGTCGGGGAAGTGCTCGGCGAACTCGCCCGTCCAGTGCTCGGCTTCACCCTCCCGCAGCGGAGAGGCCAGCAGCAGGAAGTTCCCCCACCAGAAGTCGGGGCTCTGAGGCGTGCGCACCACCATGTGTGTGGACCGGTCGATCACCACCGATCCGCCTAGTTCGAGGAGCATCAGATCCGTACGGAACCCAAGCGATACGACATTCACCCGCACGACACTACGTCCGAACGGGTGGTCCTGTGACCACATTGCGGCAGCCGGTGGCGCGCACCCGCGGCTCCCCGCCGCTCCACGCCGGGGCATGATGCCGCCGTGTTCACCGACGAGGACGCTGCCGCGCTCTACGACCTGCTCTGCCCCTGGGACCCGGGCCGGTACCCGGCCGACGCGTTCTACGACGCGCTGGTGTCCGCCGCGGGGTCGGTGCTGGATGTGGGGGTGCGGCACCGGTGCCATGCTGCACAGCGCCCGGGAGAGAGGGCACACCGGCCGGCTCGTCGGGGTCGACCCGGACCGCGCCGCGCTGGCTCGGGCGCGGCGCCGCGGCGACGTCGACTGGTGGGTGGGCACCGCCGCCGAGCTCACCTTCGAGGCGGAGTTCGACCTGGCGGTGATGGCCAGTCACGCGTTCCAGTGCCTGGTCGGCGACGACGAGTTGCGAGTCTCGCTCGCCGCGGTCCGCAGTGCGCTGCGCCCCGGGGGGCGTTTCGCCTTCGAGACGCGCCATCCGCAGGCCCGCGTGTGGGAGGCGTGGCATCCCGGGCACGCCCGTGAGGTGGAGGACGCCTCGGGGCGGAGACTGCGCGTGTGGCACACCGTGGAGTCCGTCGAGGGGGACGTGGTGACGTTCACGGAGACGACCGCGGACGCCACCGGCCCCGTCCTCCGCACCGACCGCACCCGGCTGCGCTTCCTCGACGCGCCGGCACTCGACGCCTTCCTCGCCGAGGCGGGCCTGATCGTCGACGCCCGCTACGGCGACTGGTCGCGCGGCCCGGTGACGCCGCGCAGCACGGAGCTGGTCACGGTCGCCCGGCGGGTCTGAGCCCCGCGCCCGCCCACCGGCCAGGCGCCGCTCACCGGTCCGGTGCCACGACGGCCGCGTCGAGAACCGGTCCGAGTTCCTGTGCCACGGCGTCCAGTGCCGCCACGTCCCGCTCCGCGCGCGCGACGAGGACGGCTCCTTCGATCGCGCTGATCACCAAGGTGGCGAGCCGGGCGGCCCGCTCGGCAGGCACGCCCAGATCGCTCAGTGCCCGCGCCACGGGGCGCCGCCAGACGGCGAACGCCGCGGAAGCGGCCTCCCGGGTGGCCTCCGTCCCTGCGCAGTCGACGGTCGCCGCGGCCACGGGACAGCCCGCGAGGAACTCGCCGGAGGCGTACTCGTCGGTCCACTGCCGCACCATCGCGGAGAGCAGGCCGCTGGGCGACGGTCGGGACAGTCCGGCGAGGAACAGGTCGACCCGGTCGGCCGCATAGCGGCCCGCCCACTCCACGGCCTCGTCGACGAGCTGCCGCTTTCCGCCGGGGAAGTAGTGCTGGAGGGAGCCCCGTGGCGCCTGCGCGTGGGTGACGACGTCGCGCATCCCGGTACCGGTGACACCGCGGCGCCGGATGAGCTGCGCCGCGCTGAAGACCATCCGCGCCCGGGGGCCGCGCTCCTCCTCGGCCATCGCCCGTCCTCTCTCCCCACCCGCGACCACTATGACAGCGCCCGGGAGATCCGTACTATGACGAGCGTCATAACCCTCGTGGAAGGGCGGTCCGTCGTGGAGACCACCGGTTTCATCGGCCTGGGCACGATGGGCGGCCCCATGGCGCTCCGGCTCGCCCGGGCGGGGACGCCGCTCGTGGTGTGGAACCGGAGCCCGCACCGTGCCCAGCAGGTCCGCGCAGCCGGCGCCCGGGTGGCGGACGACCCCGGCGAGGTGTTCTCCCGGGCCCGCACGGTGATCCTCATGCTCGCCGACGAGCCCGCGCTCGACGACGTCCTCGGACGTGGCACCCCGGCCTTCGCCGACCGCGTCGCGGGACGCACCGTGGTCCACACCGGCACCACCTCGCCCGACCACTCGCGCGCCCTCGCGGACGCGGTGCACGCGGCCGGCGGGAGGTACGTCGAGGCCCCCGTCTCCGGCTCGCGAGGACCGGCCGAAACGGGAGGGCTCGTCGCCATGCTGGCGGGCGCCCCGGCCGCGGTGGCGGACGTGCGCCCCGTGCTGGCTCCGCTGTGCACAGCGGTCCTCGACTGCGGCGCGGTGCCGAACGCCCTGCTGACGAAGCTGTCGGTGAACCTCTTCCTCATCAGTACCGTCACCGGCCTCGTGGAGGCCTTCCACTTCGCCGACCGGCAGGGGCTGGACCGCGCACTGCTCCGGTCCGTCCTCGACGCCGGACCGATGGCGAGCGACGTGTCGCGGGCGAAGACCGACAAAGTGCTCCACGACGACGTCCGGGTGCAGGCCGCGGTCTCGGACGTGCTCAAGAACAACCGCCTGATCGCTCGGCAGGCACGGCGGTCGGGCACGGCGTCACCGGTGCTGGACGCCTGCCACGCACTGTTCGAGGAGGCCTCGGCCCTCGGCCACGGCGCCGAGGACATGATCGCCGTGCTGCGCGCGCTCGAACAGCGCACGGGCGGCGCGGGCACGCACCGCCCGGCGGGGAGCGGAGCCGACTGACGGGGCTGCGCGCCCGCCCCGTCGGACGCCGCCGGCCGGGCCCGCCCCGGGCTGGAGGAACGAGGGGGCGGGCCCGGCCGGTGCGGGCGGGGCTCAGCCGGCGATCTGCCGTGCCGCGCCACCGCCCTCGACGGAGATCTTCCGGGGCTTGGCCTGCTCGGCGACCGGCACGCGGATCGTGAGTACACCGGCGTCGTAGGAGGCGGCGATGCGCTCGGTGTCCAGGGTGTCGCCGAGGAAGATCTGGCGGCTGAAGCGCCCGGTCGGCCGCTCCGACGCGACCTGCTCCGCCCCTTCGGGCGCGGGCGCACGACGCTCGGCACGCACGGTGAGGACGTTGCGCTCCACGTCGAGGTCGATGGACTCGGAGTCGACACCGGGCAGGTCCAGGTGGATCACGACCTCGTCACCGGTGCGGTAGGCGTCCATCGGCATCCCGGCGGGCCGGGACGGGGTGCCGAAGACGTGGTCGGCGAGGCGGTCCAGGTCACGGAACGGGTCGGTACGCATGAGCATCACGGTCATCCCCTCTCTCACAAGGTCTCTCTGCGGCCGGTGACGCGCTGCCACCGGGCCCTGCGATGCCCTGACACACACATGTATAGCGCAGCACCATGAAACTTGCCAAGTTGCGACTCAACTTTCCTCAGCATGTCGACGGGGAGGCGTGTGAAGCCGCCGGTCGACCGCCGGAGCGCACACCGGAAGGGACCGGACGCGGGAGGTACTCACCCGTACGCAGTCGCCCGGCACGGTGGAAGGTGCACAGGTACGGGTAGGCGGGCACAGTGAGCACGAAGCGAGAGAGGTGTTCAGCAGATGATCCTTCGGCGAATCGCCCGCCCCCTGCTCGCCGGCATCTTCGTGTCGGGCGGCATCAACGCGCTGCGCCACCTGGACGGCCACGTGGCGGCCGCACAGCCGTGGCTCGACCGGACGCTGGGGAAGAACGCGGACCGGCTGCCCGAACAGGTGCCCACCGACGCCAGGACCCTGATCCGGATCGACGCCGCCGTGAAGATCGGCGCGGGGGCGGCACTCGCTCTGGGGAAGGCGCCACGTGTCGCGGCACTCGCACTGCTCGGCACGGTGGTGCCCACGACCCTGGCGGCCCACCGCTTCTGGGAGGAGCAGGACCCCGAGCAGCGTGAGGCGCAACTGACGCACTTCCTCAAGAATTGCGGCCTCGCCGGCGGACTCCTGCTCGCCGTGGCCGACACGCACGGCAAGCCGTCGGCCGCCTGGTGGGCCCGGCACGAGGTGCGGGAGGCAGGCCGCTGGGCCGTGGCCGCCAATACGGCGGCGCAGCGGCGGAGCAGGCGCGGCGTGGTCCGCGCGAAGCAGAGTGCCCGGCAGGCGCGCAGCGGGATGAGGCGGGCGCAGGCCGAGGCGGCCAGGGCCGGCAGGAAACGTGCGGGCAGGGCGGCGAGCGCCGCCCGCAGCGGCCCGCTCGCGGGCGTGGGCAGGCACGGAAGGGCGCGTCCGCGTCACGGGAAGAACGACCTGCGGAAGGCGCAGCAGGCAGCCAGGGAGAAGGCGCAGCACGGACTCCACCGGGTGCACACCGGTGCCCGCCGCGCACAGCCCGACGCGCACGCCGTCCACAAGCTCCAACACGGCGCGCGGCACGCGCAGCAGGTGGCGCAGGCGCGTGCGGCACAGGCCCGCTCCGAGGCGCAGGCGCGGTCCGAGGCGCAGGTCCGGGCGGCACGGGCGCACGCACGGCAGGCGCGGGCCCTGGCGAAGAAGGCCGCCTCCCGCTGACGCCACCACCGGACGGTTTCGGCGCTGTCGGCCCGATCGATGCGGGCGGCGGTCCCCTCGGGGGCCGCCGCCCGCATCGCGCCCCCGGGTGCTCCTGACGCCGCTCACCCCGCCCTCGCGGCACGGGAGTGCGCACGCTGCGCCGCGCCCGCCCCCTCGACAGGACGTCACAGCGGCTGCACACTACACGCAACGCGCGTAGCGTTGTCATGACTCGCTCACCCCCACGTCGCCGCCGTGTCTCTCAAGCCCCGTACAACGTCCCTGTCCTGGCGGTCAGTTCGCAGCTCACCGCCATCCGTGCCAGCGAAGGGCATCGTTGATGCATCTGCCCACGCCCAGATCTCCCCGTTCCGGCCTGCTCTGCGCAGCCGTCCTCGCCGGAGCGCTGACTGCGGGCCTCACCACAGCTCCGCCCGCAGCCGCCATGACCCTCACCATCGCCGACGTCCAGGGAAACGACCGCGTCTCCTCCTACGAGGGGCGTCCGGTGACGGTGACGGGTGTCGTCACCGCCGTCCGCACGTCCGGCTCGCGCGGCTTCTGGATCCAGGACCCGACCCCGGATGCGGACCCCGCGACCAGCGAGGGCCTGTTCGTCTACACCGGTGGCAGCACCCCGGCCGTCGATGCCGGCGACGAGGTGACCGTCACCGGACGCGTGTCGGAGTACTACCCCGGCGGCTCCGGCAGCGGCGGGCAGTCGCTCACCGAACTCACCGGCCCGGACGTCACGGTCGACTCGACCGGCAACGCACTCCCCCCGGCGTTCTCCCTGGACGCCGCCTCCATACCGGACGCCTACGCCCCCGACGCGGACGGGAGCAGCATCGAGGGCCTCGCGCTCGAGCCGTCCACCTATGCCCTCGACCGTTACGAGTCGCTGGAGGGCATGCGGGTACGGGTCGACGACGCCCGCGTTGTCGGCGCCACCACCCCCTACGACGAGGTGTGGGTCACCGCGAAGCCCGGCGAGAACCCCAGTGCCCGCGGCGGAACCGTCTACGGCTCCTACTCCTCGCAGAACCCGGGCCGGGTCAAGATCGAGTCGCTGACGGGCGGTTCCTTCCCCACTGCCGACGTCGGCGCCACGCTCAGCGGGACCACCGACGGGCCGCTGGACTACGACCAGTACGGCGGCTACGGCATCCAGGCGACCACCCTGGGCACCCCCACCGGCAACGGGCTCTCCCGGGAGACGACGTCCGCCCCGGCGAGCGACGAACTCGCCGTCGCCACGCACAACGTGGAGAACCTGGACGCCGACGACCCGCAGTCGAAGTTCGACGCGCTGGCCGCCCAGATCGTCGACCACCTCGCCTCGCCCGACATCGTGGCGCTGGAGGAGGTCCAGGACAACAACGGCGCGGTGGACGACGGCACGGTCGCGGCCGACCAAACCTACGCCCGCCTCGTCGACGCGGTCTCCGCGGCCGGCGGCCCGGCGTACGACTGGCGGCAGATCGACCCGCAGGACGGCCGCGACGGCGGGGAGCCCGGCGGCAACATCCGCGTCGGCTTCCTCTTCGACCCGGCCCGCGTCGGGTTCACCGACCGGCCGGGCGGGGACGCCACCACGGCCGTGTCCGTGGTCGACCAGGGCGGCACGGCGGCGCTGTCCGTCTCCCCGGGCCGCATCGCCCCGGGCGACCCGGCCTGGGACTCCAGCCGCAAGCCGCTCGCGGGAGAGTTCACCTTCCAGGGGCGGACGTACTTCGTGGTCGCCAACCACTTCGCCTCCAAGGGTGGCGACGAGCCGCTGTACGCGCGCTACCAGCCGCCCCACCGCGACTCCGAAGCGCAGCGCGGGGAGCAGGCCGCGCAGGTGAACGGATTCGTGCAGGACCTGCTGGCGGTGCAGCCGTCGGCGCGCGTGGTCGTCCTCGGAGACCTCAACGACTTCGGGTTCTCCGACACCGTCTCCACCCTCACCTCGGGCGGCGCACTGACGGAGCTGTCCGGCTCCCTGCCCGCGGACGAGCGGTACACCTACGTCTACCAGGGCAACTCGCAGGCGCTCGACCACATCCTGGCGAGCCCCGCGGTGACGTCCTACGAGTACGACATCGTGCACGTGAACGCGGAGTTCTCCGACCAGGTCAGCGACCACGACCCGCAGGTGGTCCGCATTCGCCCCTGACCGTTCGGCACCGGGCGGAGACCGCCCGGTGCGTCTGCCGTCTGCCGGACCCGGCTACCGCGTCGGGTCCGGCAGACGCATCTCGAACCAGGTGGACTTGCCGAGAGGCAGCAGGTCGACGCCCCAGCGGTCGGCGAGCCGGTCGACGAGCCACAGGCCGCGGCCGCTGTCGTCGAGTTCGGCGACCGGCAGCAGGCAGGGCAGCCCGCGCGAGGGGTCGCGGACCTCGATGCGGAACCACCCGCGCCGGCGGTGCATCCGCATGCCGAACGTGTGGGCACCGGTGTGACGTACGGCGTTGCCGACCAGCTCGGAGACGAGCAGCACGGCCTGTTCGGTCGTGCCTGCCGGGGCGGCCCATCCCTGCCGGAGCACGGCCTCGGCCAGCCGCCGCGCGGTGGCCGCGGACTCCGGGCGGTTCGGCAGTCGCACTTCGTCCTGTGTCGGATCTCCCACCAGTTCCACCGCCACACCGAGGGACGGGGTGCCACCCAGCGCGCACTCCGCCTCGGACAGATGCCCCACCGTGCTCGGCACGTCACCCTCACTCGCCATGGCGTCCATGATGGCGCGTGCAAGCACACGGGGAAGGCGTTCGGAGACATTCCTGACCTGCGCGTCAGCTCAGGGGGCGCACCGGGGGGCATATGCCCGGCTGCCATCCGGGCAGTGATCCCCCCTCTGACCAGCAACTACCGTATGCAGCGAGTCGCTCACCGACGTGGGGGCGAATCGGGACACAGCCGACATGTGAAGGATCGGTGAGGGGTGCGCGGGGGTGCAGTGCGCCACTCCGCGCCACCCTCCGCCGATGCCGTTCGGCGACGCGTCAGGTGAACCGGGCCTTGCCCGGGCCGTCCTCGACGAAGCTGCGCATCCCGATCTCCCGGTCCTCGGTGGCGAACAGGCCGGCGAACCAGTTGCGTTCGATGGTGAGACCGGTGTCGATGTCGGCCTCGAGCCCCGCGTCGACGGATTCCTTCGCCGCGCGCAGCGCGATGGCGGGCCCCGCCGCGAGCTTCGCCGCCCAGGCGTGGGCGGCCTCGTAGACTTCCTCGTCGGGCACGACGCGGTCGACGAGTCCCATGCCGAGGGCCTCCTCGGCCGCGACCTGGCGGCCGGTGAAGATGAGGTCCTTGGCCTTGGCGGGGCCGACGAGACGGGAGAGCCGTTGCGTACCGCCCGCACCGGGGATCAGACCCAGCAGGATCTCCGGCTGCCCGAGCTTGGCCTTCCGCCCCGCGACGCGGATGTCCGCGGTGAGCGCCAGCTCGCAGCCGCCGCCGAGGGCGTATCCGGTGACGGCCGCCACGACCGGCTTGGGAATGCGGGCGACGGCGGTGAACGCGTCCTGCAGCCCCCTGGACCGCGCCACCATCGCGGCATGGTCCATGCGTTGCATCTCCTTGATGTCGGCCCCGGCGGCGAAGACCTTCTCGCCGCCGTAGAGGACGACGGCCCGCACGTCCTCGCGCGAGGTCGCTTCGCGGGCCAGTTCGAGGAGGCGGTCCTGGGTGGCGACATCCAGTGCGTTCATCGGCGGGCGGTCCAGGCGGAGGGTGCCGACACCCTCCGCCACTTCGAGAGTCACAGTCATACCCGGCAGGTTAGCGGTCGTTCACCCCGATGCTTCAGGGGACCTCGCCCGCACCGGCGCACCGCACCGCGGGCCGGTGGGCCGGAACCCGCCGGGCCGGTCTCAGCGTTCGCCCGTCCACTCCTCCCAACTCATGTTCCAGCCGTTGAGCCCGTTGTCGGGCGCGATGGTCTCCGGGTCGCGCGAGTTCCTCACCTGCACCACGTCCCCGAGCATCGAATTGCGGTAGAACCAGGCAGCTGCGGTGCTCCGATCGCCGCCACCGCGGGTGTCGTCCAGCCCGATGCAGCCGTGACTGGTGTTCGCGGAGCCGAACGTCGCCGAGGACGCCCAGTAGTTGCCGTGGATGAACGTCCCCGAGGTGGACAGCCGCATCGCGTGCGGCACGTCCTCGATGTCGTACTCCCCCTCGCCGTCCTCGTCGGTGAATCCGACGGTTGCGCCGTTCATGCGGGTGACGCGGTGCTTCTCGCTGATGACCATCACCCCGTTGTACGTGGGCGTGGCCGGAGCGCCCGAACTGATGGGAACCGTCCGCAGCGTCTCCCCGTCGCGGGTGACGGTCATGGTCCTCTTCGCCGCGTCGACCACGCTGACCTGCGAGCGGCCGACCGTGAAGGTGACGGACCTGTGCTGCGAACCGTAGACGCCGTCCGCCCCCTCGACGCCGTCGAGGTCGAGTCCGAGCGTGACCTCGGTACCGGGCTCCCAGTAGTCCTCGGGGCGGAAGTCGAGCCGCTGGTCGCCGAACCAGTGACCGCGGACGTCCACCGCGGGCTCCGCGGTCACCGATATCGCACGCTCCACGTCCTCGCGGTGCTCGACGGCGCGGTTGAAGCGGATCGAGACGGGCATCCCGACACCGACCGTGTCACCGTCCTCCGGCTGGAAGAAGCCGACGAAGGTGTCGTCGGGCACCAACGTGGTGAACGAGGTGTCCGCAGCAGCCTCACGGCCCTCGGCGTCGCGGGCCACCGCGTGGACGACGTACTTCGTGCCTGTCGCCAGGTGCCTGGAGGGCTTCCATGCCGTGCCGTCCTCGACGACGGCCCCCGGCACCTCCTGCCCGCCGGCGGTCCGCACCGTGACCTCCGAGAGCATCCCGCGCTTCACCCTCACCGCCGGCGCCCCGTTGGTCGCGACGTCCTCCGCGCCGTCCCGCGGCGTGATCGACAGCTCCGCCCGCGACGGCCCCGTCGATCCCGCCCCCGCTCCGGCGCCGGGCCCCCCGTCGCCCACGGCGCTGGAGGGGTTCCCGCCCCCGAAGGAGGTCACCACCAGCACCGTCACGACGAGCAGGACGACCAGCCCGACCGCTCCGCCCCCGACGAGCCGGGGACGGCCCTGCGCGGCGGCCGCTCCCCGGTTCAGCATGGCCTTCAATTCCACTGTGGTCTTCCGCTCTCCTCGAAATTCCGCACGCGCTCCCCGGGCGCCGTCGAAGCGCCACGCGCGTGTGACCCGTCAGACAACCACAGCCCGGGGAGGGTTGTGCACTCCCCTGCACGGCCGGCCCTCGCGGCCCCGGACGTAGGCCCGCGGGCGGAGCGGCCCGGGCGGACGGAGCACGACGAAAAACCGAGTGTGCGGTGTCGGTGGCCCGCCGTAACCTCGGTTCCGATGAGTGCCACCGACCTCGCCCCCGAACGCGCCGACGGCTCCGGGGAGGACCCTTCCGGAGCCGCACCGGAGCGCCCCTCCCGCCCCGACGGCGAACGTTCGGCCGTGCGATCGCTGGCGCGGCTGTGGCCGTACCTCAGACCGGTGCGGGCCCGCTTCTTCACCGCCGCCGTCGTCGCCGTCGTCGCCTCCTGCATGGGGCTAGTCGTTCCACTCGTCCTGAAGTGGATCGTGGACGGGCCGGTGGCCTCACGGGACACCACGGGGGTGTGGCTCGGAGGGGCACTGCTGCTCGGCGTCGGCGTGGCGGAGGCGGCACTGTTCGGTCTGCGGCGCTGGCTCGTCGCCCGCCCGCTGGCCGGTGTGGAGGCCGCGATGCGCGCGGACCTCTACGGCCACCTGCAGCGGCTGCCGGTCTCGTTCCACGACCGCTGGGCGAGCGGGCAGCTGCTGTCGCGGGCGACGACGGATCTGCAACTGCTGCGGATGTTCCTCGCTTTCCCGCTGACGTTCCTCGTGGTGAACGGCACGACCATCGCGGTCGGTTGCCTGATCATGTTCCTGCAGGACTGGGTGCTCGGCCTGGTGGTCCTGACGCCGCTGCTGCCGCTGGGCGTGCTGTGCTCGCTCTTCGAGGCGCGGTACTTCATCGCGGCACGCCGCGCGCAGGACCAGATCGGCGATCTGACCACGGTGGTCGAGGAGTCGGTACTCGGCATCCGCATCATCAAGGGGTTCGGTCGGCACCGGAGCCAGGCGCGGGCGTTCCGGGCGCTCTCGGAGCGGCTGCTGGGCACCGAACTGCAGAAGGCCCGGCTGCTGGCCGGCATCATGACGGGCATCGTGACACTCCCGGAACTGGCCCTGGGCGCGGCTCTGGTGCTCGGCACGATGGAGGTGGCGGACGGCGCCCTGTCCGCGGGCACGCTGGTGGCTTTCCTCTCGACGGCGCTGGCCCTGCGGTGGCCGGTGGAGTCGCTGGGGTTCCTGCTGGCGATGAGCAACGAGTCCGCGACGGCCGCCGACAGGTTCTTCGAGGTCACGGACTCTCCGCTGGCCACCGACGCGGAACACGGCGGCCCCGCCCCGGTGTCCGCCCGCGCCGCACCGGCGGAGATCCTCACCGGAGGGCTGCGCTTCGAGAACGTCGTCTTCCGCTTCCCCGACGCCCCCGCGGACGTGCCACCGGTGCTGGACGGTGTCGACCTGCACGTCCGGCAGGGCGAGACGATGGCTCTCGTGGGGGCGACCGGCAGCGGCAAGACCACCCTGACGGCACTGGTGCCCCGGCTGCACGAGGCCGGCGGGGGCCGCATCACTCTCGACGGGACCGACATCACCACGCTGCCGCGGGCGGAGCTGCGGGAGCGGGTCGCCGTGGCGTTCGAGGAACCGACGCTGTTCTCCGCCACGGTGGAGGAGAACGTCCGCATGGGCGCGGAGCACGCGGACCGCGCCGCGGTGCGCCGCGCGCTCGGGGTGGCGCAGGCCGACGGGTTCGTCGACGCTCTCCCCGAAGGCCTCGACACCCAGGTCGGTGAGCAGGGCCTCTCCCTCTCGGGCGGTCAGCGGCAACGGCTCGCACTGGCGCGTGCCGTGGTCGGCGCACCGCAGTTCCTCGTGCTCGACGACCCGCTCTCCGCACTGGACGTGCACACCGAGGCCGCGGTCGAGGGGGCGCTGCGGGAGGTACTGGCCACCACCACCGCACTCGTGGTGGCCCACCGGCCCTCCACCGTGCTGCTCGCCGACCGGGTCGCGCTCCTCTCCGGGGGACGGATCGCCGCGGTGGGCACCCACCAGCAACTGCTGCACGAGAACCCGGAGTACGCCGCACTGATGTCCGGTAGCGAGGCGGGCGGGTCCGCCGAGAGGAGTCTTCGAGCGTGACGACGACGGTGAACGACGGGGCCACGCCGCCCGGCGAACGGACCGGCGCACCTCCCGGCGGGACCGAGCAGACCGACCCGGCCGCGGCGGGCGACAGGACACTCCGGCTGCAGGGAGAGGACGACCCGTTCCACAACGACGTCCTGCCCGCGCCGCGCGACGCACCGCTGAGGCTGCTGCGTTCACTGCTCCGACCGCACCACCGCACCGTGGCGCTGAGCGCGGTACTGCTGCTGCTCCAGCAGGCCTCGGTGCAGGCAGGGCCGCTCCTCGTGGCCTTCGCCATCGACCACGCGGTCCCGGCGATCCGCGGCGCCGGCGACTACGGTCCGCTGATCGCCGTCGCCCTCGGGTACCTGGTGTGCTCCCTCGCGGCCGGCGGTCTGCAGTACGGCTTCATCACCGCGGCGGCACGGGTCAACCAGCGTGTCCTGCTGGAGCTCCGGAGCCGGATCCACCGGCACGCGCAGGCACTGAGCGTGGACTTCCACGACCGGTACACCTCCGGCCGTCTGATCTCCCGCGCGACGACGGACGTGGAGGCGCTCCGCGAACTCCTCGACGAGGGCCTGCAGGAACTGCTGACCGTCGTGGTGTCGACGGCCTACATCCTCACCATGCTGCTCTACCTGGACTGGGGGCTGGGCGCCGCGGCAGTCGCCTCCTTCGTGCCCCTCGGGATGTTCATCAGAGCCTTCCAGCGGCGGTCCTCCCGCATCTACCGCACGCGCTCGACCGCCATTGCCGCGGTGATCGTGAAGTTCGCCGAGACGATGAACGGCATCCGCCCGGTGCAGTCCTTCCGGCGGGAGCGGCCGAACGACGAGGCCTTCCGCCGTCTCAACGACCGCCACCTGAAGGTCAACGGGGATGCCATCCTGGAAATGGCGCGCTACGTGGTCTCCTCCCGACTCACCGCGAACGTCACCGTGGCGGTCGTCGTACTGTGGGGGGCCTACCGGGTCGCGGAGGGCGGCCTGGAGCTCGGCGTGCTCGCCGCGGCGGCGCTGTACCTGCGGCGGCTGTACGACCCGATCGACCGGCTCGGGATGTTCCTCAACTCCTTCCAGTCGGCCGGGGCCTCTCTGGAGAAGATCGCCGGGCTGCTGGCGCAGGAGCCGTCCGTGCCGGAGCCGGCGGGAGAGTCCCGGGCGCTTCCGCCGCGCGGAGACGCCGAGCCGGGGCGCGAGGTGGTCTTCGAGGGCGTCCGCTTCGCCTACCGCACCGGCGGCGAAGTCCTTCCCCGCTTCGACCTGACCATCCCCGCGGGGCAGACGCTGGCTGTCGTCGGCGCGACGGGAGCGGGGAAGTCGACCTTGGCGAAGCTGCTGGCACGGTTCTACGACCCGACCGAGGGCCGGGTGCTGCTGGAGGGCGTCGATCTGCGGGACATGGACACGCAGACCCTGCGTCGGGGCGTGGTCATGGTGACCCAGGAGGCCTTCCTGTTCTCCGGTACGGTCGCCGAGAACATCGCCCTCGGCCGTCCCGACGCCACGCCCGAGGAGATCGAGGCCGCCGCCAAGGCCATCGGCGCCCACGACTTCATCGCGGCCCTGCCCGAGGGATACGACACGGACGTCCGCAAGCGCGGCGGCCGGATCTCCGCCGGCCAACGCCAGCTGGTGTCCTTCGCACGGGCGCTGCTCGCGGATCCCGCGGTGCTGATCCTGGACGAGGCGACCTCCTCCCTGGACATCCCCGGCGAGCGCGCCGTGCAGCACGCGATGACGACCGTGCTGAGGGGGCGTACGGCGGTGGTGATCGCCCACCGGCTGTCGACGGTGGACGTGGCGGACCGCGTCCTGGTGATGGAGGACGGCCGGATCGTCGAGGACGGCCCGCCCGCCGAGCTGACGGCCGGCAAGGGACGCTACGCCCGCCTGCACCATGCCTGGCAGGAGAGTCTGGCCTGACGGTGCCCGGGGCCCTCGCCTGTGCCCCCGCATGGCAACGGGCCGGCGCGTGACCGGTATCCGGACGCCCCGTCGGAGTCGCCAGGGTGATTTTCAGCCATCACGTGACCCTCGCCCCCGTCGGCCCTCTGGTGCACCTCTCCGGGGCGTGGCACTCTTCACGGTGCCCCGACTTCCGGACGTCGCACGTCATCCGCATGACGCAGCCTCAGGTCGGCCCGTCACCGTACGCTCCGCTCCTTCGCCGAGCGGGGACAGCGTTTCGGCCATGTTCTTGTCGCGGTCATGACAGTTCCATGTTCCGGCTGCCAGTCTGACTCCGGTTGGCCGACCCCCACCGGTACGTGACCGACGAGCGTCGCTCGCACCCGGTTCCCCCCACGCGTACCACTGCTCCACCCGTATCTGCACCCCACCGAGGCCGCATCACCCCGGCGGCCACAGCAGACTAGGAGTCCATCGCGTGAGAACCCCACACCGCATCGGCAGACGCAGCCGCGCCACCGCCGCACTGGTGGCGACCGCCGCCATGGTGGCCGTCGGGCTGCAGGCCGGTACCGCCACCGCCACCCCCGGCGGTGACCTCGACCGAGGCTCGCTGCCCGCGAAGGTCAGCCCCTCCGAGCACGCCTCGCTGCTGGCGAAGGCCGAGAAGGGCCAGGCTGCGACGGCCAAGGCCCTCGGCCTCAACAGCAAGGTGAAGCTGAAGGTCAAGGACGTCGTCAAGAACCGCGACGGCGCCACCCACGTGCGCTACGAGCGGACCTACGCCGGCCTCCCCGTCCTCGGCGGCGACATGGTGGTCCACCGTGCGCCCGACGGTGCCATCGAGGGCACCGACAAGGCCACCAACGCCAGCCTGAAGGTGCCCACCACCAAGGCTCCGGCAAAGCACAAGCCGTCCCTGGCGAAGGCTGAGGGCAGCACCGCCCCCCGCAAGGTGATCTGGGCCGCGGACGGCAACCCGACCCTCGCCTGGGAGCGCGTGATCGGCGGCGTCCAGGCCGACGGCGCCACCCCGAACGAGCTCCACGTCATCACCGACGCCGCCACCGGCGAGAAGCTCTACGAGTACCAGGCCGTGCACAACGGCACCGGCAACAGCATGTACGTCGGCCAGGTGA